>NZ_DASWTD010000630.1:0-16353 GCF_036402335.1 Sphingopyxis sp.
GGCTGACACGTCGCCCCCGCGTAGGCGGGGGCCGTTATCGGCGTGGCGCTATCTCTCCAACGGCCCCCGCCTACGCGGGGGCGACGATTATGGCATAGTCGAATCACCGCTGTCACTGTAGCGTCTTCCGATGGCCTTTAGCCCCTTCGTTCCCCTGCGCGTCTTTTCCAGCTTTACCATGCTGGAGGGGGCGATCCAGCCCAAGCTTATCGCCAAAGCCGCGCGCGAGCGCGGGTTTCCGGCGATCGCGGTCGCCGATCGCAACGGGCTTTACGGCGTCATGGCCTTTGGCGAGGCGTGCAAGGCGGCGGGCGTGCAGCCGATCGTCGGTACCTTGCTGAGCGTCGCGCGCCCGGGCCAGCGGCTGGCAAACGGCGCGCCGCTGATCGACTGGCTGGCGCTCTATGCGCAGGATAACCGGGGCTATGACAATCTTTGCGCACTGGTTTCGGCAGCGCATCTCGGTCGTCCGGTCGAGCAGGAACCGCATGTGCTGCTGTCCGATATCGCGGGGAAGACCGACGGGCTGATCTGCCTGACGGGCGGCGGCGAGGGTGCACTGGCACGGCTGCTCGCGGGCGAGCAGAAGAGCGCGGCCGACGACTATGTCGAGCAGCTCGAGGCGCTGTTCGGCGGGCGGCTCTATATCGAGCTGTCGCGGCGCGGCGACGCGACCGAGATCGCCGCCGAAGCGGCGCTGATCGATCTGGCCTATGCGCGCGTATTGCCGATCGTCGCGACCAATCCGGCGAATTTCGTCGAACCCAATTTTCACGCTGCGCACGACGCGATGCTGTGTATCGCGCAGTCGGCCTATGTCGAGAGCGAGGACCGGCGCGTGTCGAGCCCCGAGGCCTGGCTGAAACCCGCCGAGGCGATGGAGGACGCTTTCTCGGACCTTCCCGAGGCGATCCACAATACGCTGGTGGTCGCGCAGCGCTGTGCGTTCATGGCGCCCAAGCGCGCGCCGATCCTGCCGAGCCTTGCCGGCGACCGCGAAGGCGAGGCGGCGCAGCTCAAGCAGGACGCGCATGCGGGGCTGGCCGCGCGGCTCGCGCATTATCCGGAGATCACCGACGAGGAGCGGCACGCCTATGTCGAACGCCTCGACTTCGAGGTCGACGTCATCACCCAGATGGGTTTCCCCGGCTATTTCCTGATCGTTGCCGACTTCATCAAATGGGCGAAGGCGCACGACATTCCCGTGGGGCCGGGGCGCGGCTCGGGGGCGGGCAGCGTCGTCGCGTGGGCGCTGACGATCACCGACCTCGATCCGCTCAAATTGGGCCTGCTGTTCGAACGCTTCCTCAATCCCGAGCGCGTGTCGATGCCCGACTTCGACATCGACTTCTGCGAAACGCGGCGCGGTGAGGTGATCCGCTATGTGCAGGAGAAATACGGCCGCGACACCGTCGCCCAGATTATCACCTTCGGTAAGCTGAAGGCGCGCGCGGTGCTGAAGGATACCGGCCGCGTGCTGCAGATGAGTTACGGGCAGGTCGACCGGCTGGCGAAGCTGGTGCCGAACCATCCGACCGATCCGTGGACGCTCGAACGCGCGCTGAACGGCGTCGCCGAGCTGATGACCGAATATAAGCAGGACGACGGGGTGCGCCGCCTGTTCGACATGGCGCGCCAATTGGAAGGCCTGCCCCGGCACAGCTCGACCCACGCCGCCGGGGTGGTGATCGGCGACCGTCCGCTCGACCAGCTCGTTCCGCTCTATCGCGACCCGCGCTCGGACATGCCGGTGACGCAGTTCGACATGAAATATGTCGAGACCGCAGGACTGGTGAAATTCGACTTTCTCGGTTTGAAGACGCTGTCGGTGCTGAAGGAGGCGAAGCGCCTGCTCGCGCTGCGCGGCGTCGACGTCGATCTCGATGCGCTCGCGTGGGACGACACCGCCGTCTATGAACTGCTCCAGCGTGGCGAAACCGTCGGGGTATTCCAGCTGGAATCGGAGGGCATGCGGCGCACGCTGTCGGCGGTGAAGCCGACCAATTTCGGCGACATCATCGCGCTCGTCGCGCTCTATCGTCCCGGACCGATGGACAATATCCCGCTGTTCGGCGCGCGCAAGAACGGGCGCGAGCCAATCGCCTATCCGCACCCGCTGCTCGAGGGCATCCTCGCCGAAACCTATGGAATCTTCGTCTATCAGGAACAGGTGATGCAGGCGGCGCAGATCCTGGCGGGCTATAGTCTGGGCGGCGCCGACCTGCTCCGCCGCGCGATGGGCAAGAAGGTCCAGGCCGAGATGGACGCGCAGCGCGAGACGTTCGTGAAGGGCTGCGGCGAGCATAACCAGATCGCGCCCAAGGCGGCGAACGAGCTGTTCGACTTGATCGACAAATTTGCCGGCTATGGTTTCAACAAGAGCCACGCGGCCGCCTATGCGCTGCTGTCGTACCAGACGGCGTGGCTGAAGGCGCATTATCCGCACGAATTCTTTGCCGCGTCGATGTCGTTCGACAGCCACCAGACCGACAAGCTCTCGATCTTCATCGACGATATGCGCCGGCTGGACGTCGGGATCGCCCCGCCGTCGGTCAACGACAGCGAAGCCGATTTCTCGGTCGGGCGCGGGGATGACGGACTGACCGTGCGTTATGCGCTCGGCGCGCTCAAAGGCGTCGGCGAAAAGGCGATGGAAGCACTGGTTGCCGAGCGCGCGAAGGGCGACTTCGCGTCGCTCGACGATTTCGCGAGCCGCATCGATCCCAAGTTGCTCAACCGCCGCCAGATCGAGGCGCTGGCGGGCGCGGGAGCGTTCGATTGTATCGAGCCCGACCGTCCGCGCGCCTTTGCCGGCGCCGAAAGCCTGCTCGCCTGCGCGAACAGTTCGGCGCACGAACGCTCGACTGGGCAGGGCGGCCTGTTCGGCGGCGACATCGCGATCGCACCGGCGCTGCAACTGCCCGCGGCCGAACCATGGACGCTCGCCGAGCGGATGACGCGCGAGAAGGACGCCTTCGGCTTTTATTTCTCGTCGCATCCGGTCGAACAATATGAAGCGATCATCTCGGCGCGCGGTGCCCGGTCCTATGGCGATATCTGCGCCAATGTCGAAATGACGCCGGGAACGCGCATCCCGATGGTGATGGCCGCGATGGTCGAAAGTGCGCGGCCACGCGTCTCGCAGCGCGGCAACCGGTTCCTGAACCTGACGTTGTCGGACCGCAGCGGACAGTTCCAGTCGAGCTGCTTCGACGAGATCGCGGGCAAGACGCTCGAGGCGCTGGCCGCCGACGGCGGCTGCGCGATGCTGTCGGTCGAACTCGACCTGCTCGAAGGCGAAGAGACGCCGCGCGTGACGGTGCGTGGTGCGCAATCGCTCGTCGATATCGCGGCGACCGCGGCGCTGCAATTGACCTGCCGGGTCGAACTGCCCGAGGCGGTGCCGGAGATCGCGAAATGGCTCGAACGGCGCGACGACGCGCGCGGAAAGGTCGTGATCGCGACCCGCGATCCGCTGACCGACGAGGATGTCCGTATCGAGCTGGGGCGCAGCTTCGCATTGGGGCCGGACACCGTCTCGCGCCTCGAAATGGTTGCGGGGGTCGCCGAAGCCGCGCTTTCACTCGTCGCGCCGCGCGAATTCCGGGTGCGGTAGCGTCCGGTGAACGCTGCAATCAAAACGCCCGGAAGCTGCCTTTGCGGCATCGTGCAGTTCGAAATATCGGGCGATTTCGACGCATTTTTCCTGTGCCATTGCTCGCGATGCCGCAAGAACAGCGGGTCGGCGCACGGCGCAAACCTGTTCGCTTCCAACGCGTCCGTCGCCTGGCGGTCGGGTGAAGCGAATATCGCAACCTACCGTGTGCCCGATACACGGCACGAGCGCAGTTTCTGCATGACCTGCGGTTCGGCGCTTCCCGGGGTGCGGATGGGCGGTGCGTTGCTCGTCGTTCCGGCAGGAAGCCTCGACGGCCCGGTCGATATCCGTCCGACGGCGCATATTTGCTGCGCGAGCCGGGCGGAATGGGACGCCGATCTGGCCGATGTGCCCCATATCGATGGTCTTCCCGGCTAAATCTGCGCTTTTCGCCCTCGCTGCACCCTGTTTTACCTTGCGCGGGCTTTGCGTCCGACCTTATCCCTGAGAGGCAACGACAAGATAGAGGATGCCTCATGATGGGAATGCAGGGCCAGCCGTTGCTGGTGACCAGCCTGATCGACCATGCCGCGCGCGAGCATAAGGGCCGCGAGATCGTTTCGCGCTGGGCCGATGGCAGCATGACACGATCGACGTGGGGCGAGGTCGGCGAGGATGCGCGCCGCTTCGCCGCGGCGATGACGAAACTGGGCATGAGGAAGGGCGACCGTATCGCGACGCTCGCGATGAACCACGGGCATCATCTGGTCAGCTGGTACGGCAGTGCGGGTATGGGCGGGGTGCTGCACACCGTAAACCCGCGATTGTTCGACGAGCAGCTCATTTACATCATCAACCATGCCGAAGACCGCGTGTTGCTGTTCGATGCGATGTTCCTGCCGATCGTCGAGCGGCTGCGCCCGCAACTCCCGACGGTCGAGCATTTCATCCTGTTCGATGCGCCGGCGCGCGAGGGCTATCTCTCGTACCGCGACCTGATCGACGCCGAGGACGGCCGTTTCGAGTGGGTCGAACTCGACGAACGCGACCCGGTCGGGCTTTGCTACACGAGCGGGACGACGGGCAATCCCAAGGGCGTACTCTACGAGCATCGTTCGAACGTCATTCACGCGATCACCGAAATCCAGCCCGACGTTTTCGGCCTGTCGAACCGCAGCGTGATCCTGCCGATCGTCCCGATGTTCCACGCCAACAGCTGGGGTGTGCCCTTCGCGGCGGCGACCGTCGGTTCGAAACTCGTGTTTTCGGCGACCAACGATGCGCAGGTCCTCTGCGACCTGATGCACGACGAGGGCGTGACGCACAGCGCCGGCGTTCCGACCGTCTGGCTCGCGATGTTCGGGCACATGGACGCGACGGGCATCGGTTACGGCAAGCTCGAACGTGTGATCATCGGCGGGTCGGCGGCGCCGCGCGCGATGATCGAACGATTCATGAAAGCGGGAATCGCGGTCGGCCACGCCTGGGGAATGACCGAAACAAGCCCGATCGGGACGATGGGAAAGCGGCCGTGGAACTGGGACGCGCTGAGCTTCGACGAACAGGTCGACATCGTGTGCCGGCAGGGCTGCCCGCCCTATGGCGTCGAATTGCGGATCGTCGACGACGAGGACAAGGTGCTGCCGCGCGACGGCGTGACCAGCGGGCGGCTGCAATGCCGCGGACCGTGGATCATCCAGCGCTATTTCAAGGCCGAGACCGATGCCGCCGACGCCGATGGCTGGTTTGATACCGGCGACGTCGCGGTGCTGCACCCCGATGGTGTGATGCAGATTACCGACCGCGCGAAGGATGTGATCAAGTCGGGCGGCGAATGGATCAGCTCGATCGAACTCGAAAATGCCGCGGTCGGCGCGCCGGGGGTACAGGAAGCCGCGGCGGTCGGCGTCTATCACCCCAAATGGGACGAGCGGCCGATCCTGCTGATCGTCCGGAAGCCGGGTGTCGAAACGAACGAAGTGGCGATCGTCGATTATCTGAAGGACAAGGTCGCCAAATGGTGGTTGCCCGACGAGGTCATATTCGTCGACGAGCTGCCGCACACCGCGACGGGCAAGATATTGAAGCGCCAGATCCGCGACGATTACAAGGATTACAAACTGCGGTCGCTGGACGCTGCGTAAATGGCGTCGCCCCCGCGAAGGCGGGGGCCGCTATAGGCATGGCTCAGGCGTTGAGGGTTTCGAACAGGTCAGTCCATTCGGGGTTGGCTTCTGAAATGAGGTGGAGTTTCCAGACTCTATTCCATTTTTTCAGGGCTTTCTCGCGGACGATAGCCTCATCGATCCGATTGAGGGGCTCGGCGTAAACTAGTCGAATCAAACCTCATTTCTTGCAAAACTCGGAACCAGTGCCTGATCGATGCGCAAAAATACGAGCCGGCAAATTGTCGGTCACGCCGATGTAAACTATTCCCATCGGTTTGTTGGTCATGATGTAAACATAAGCTCGCCTCATACCCCTTACTCCATGACGCCAGCGGCCCCCGCCTTCGCGGGGGCGACGGAACTGGCTAGAACAGCTCCATCTGCCCGTCGCGTTCGGGCGGTCTGAAAAGATCACTGCGGATCGGGGGGAAGCTGCGGTCCATGCCATGTTCGCGCGCCGCGCGTTTGACGCGGGTGCGGATCAGTTGCGCCCAGACGCCGTGCCCCTTCATGCGCGTGAAGAAATTCGGGTCGTTGTCGCGGCCGCCGCGGATGTCCTGCACCATGTGCATGACCTTGTCGGCGCGATCGGGATAATGCGCGGCGAGCCAGGCACGGAATAGCGGGGCGACCTCGAATGGCAGACGCATCAATATATAGGAGGCGCGGATCGCGCCCGCCTCGGCGGCGGCGGCCATGATCGCTTCGATTTCGTGGTCGGTGATCGCCGGGATGATCGGCGAGATATTGACCTGTGTCGGCACGCCCGCGTCGATCAGCTTGCGGATCGCGGCGAGGCGGCGGCGCGGGTGCGGCGCGCGCGGTTCGAGCGTGCGTGCGATCGCGGGATCGAGCGACGTCACCGAGACCGCGACACCGACCAGATTGTCGCGCGCCATGTCGGCGAGCAGGTCGATATCGCGGAGAACGCGGTCCGATTTGGTCGTGATGATCAGCGGATGCCGCGTTTCGGCAAGGACTTCGACGACCGACCGTGTGATACCCCATTCGCGTTCGATCGGCTGGTATCCATCGGTGTTGGTACCGATCGCGAGCGGGGCGGCCGTATAACCACGCTTTGCGAGCTCGGCGCGGAGGAGCTTTGCGGCATCGGGTTTGGCGAAAAGCCGGCTTTCGAAATCGAGGCCGGGCGAGAGATCGTGGAAGGCATGGGTCGGACGTGCGAAACAATAGATGCAGCCATGCTCGCAGCCGCGATAGGGGTTGATCGAGCGGTCGAAGCCGATGTCGGGCGATTTGTTGCGCGCGATGATCGTCTTCGGGTGCTCGACCGTTACCGTCGTGCGGAGGCGCGGCGCTTCGCCGTCGATGTCTTCGGCCGCGTCGAGCCAGTCGCCGTCGGCGACGCGTTCGGCCGATCCGGTGCGGGTGGGGCGGAGGTTGGTCGGTGCGCCGCGGCCTGCGATCGGGGGGAGGGGCTTGATCGATTCCACCGGTGGAGGATATCGCGTCAGCAGGAACAAATAAAGAACAAACCTCTATTCGGTCAGGCGCGGCATCAGTTCGACGAAGTTGCAGGGCTGGTGCCGGCTGTCGAGCTGCGTCGACAAAATGCCTTCCCATGCGTCGGTGACGGCGCCGGTCGAACCGGGCAGCGCGAAGATATAGGTGCCGCGCGCGACGATGGCGCAGGCGCGCGACTGGATCGTCGAGGTGCCGATCGTCTGGTAGCTGAGCCAGCGGAACAGCTCGCCGAAACCGGGAATATCCTTGCCGTCGAGCCGGTGCAGCGCCTCGGGCGTCACGTCGCGGCCGGTCAGGCCGGTGCCGCCGGTGGTGATCACGACGTCGACCGCGGGGTCGTCGATCCAGTTGTGAAGGCGCGAGACGATCAGGTCGGTCTCGTCCTTGATGATCGCGCGCGCGGCGAGGATGTGGCCGGCGCCGGTCAGCAATTCTTCGAGCTTGTCACCCGAGCGGTCTTCGGCAGCGCTACGGCTGTCCGAAATCGTCAATAGGGCGATACGAACGGGCCTGAAGACGAGGCTCTCGTCAATCGGCATGGGCGAGAGTGCCGGCATAGGTCAGGCGCGTGCGATCCTTGCCGTCGGGAAAGCGCGGCCATTTGCCCTGCGCCAGCGCGGCCCGGCTGACCGAGGGCTTGCCCTGCTGCGCTTCGTACATCCAGTAGTTGCGCAGCACGATGCCAACATAGCCGCGCGTTTCCCAATAGGGGATCGATTCCATGTAGAGCAAAGGATCGCCATTATCGCGGATTTCGGATTGCCAGCGCGCGACGGGCGCGGGACCGGCGTTGTATGCGGCGATCACTTTCGGCAACAGGCCGCCGGTTGCAGGATCCTTGCTGAGATATTGCAGATAGCTCTGCCCCATATCCATGTTCACCGCGGGCGCGCGCAGGTCGCCCGTCTGGCTGTCGCCGCGCCAGCGCGCGATGTCGCGCGCGGTGCCGGGGCGCACCTGCATCAGGCCGAAGGCGCCCGCAGGGCTGACGACGGTACGCTGGAAGCGCGATTCCTGCAGCGTGTGCGCGAAGACAAGCGCCGGATCGACCTTCCACCCGCCATTGGGCTCCCATTTGGGCTGCGGATAGCGCGTCTGCGCGGCGAGCTTGCGGCCCTGCGGCGTATTGTGCGCGAGATAAAGCTGCGTTTCGGGTAGGCTGAGCGCGCCGGCGATCGCGAGCAATTGTTCGTGCTGGCGGGCGTCGCCGATCAGCGCCTGGTGGCGCAGCACCGTGCCCGCATATTGATCCTCGCCGATTTCCGACAAGGCCATCGCGAGGCGGACGTTGGGCAGGTCTTCGAGTGCGCGCCATGCGCTGCGGTCGGCGCGGACATTCTCGCGCTGGCTGCTCGTTTCGACACCGAGGGTTTCGGCGGCGAGCAGGCCGTAGAAGGTTTCTTCGTTGGCGGCGGCGGCGCGCAGGCGCGGCTGGACCGACGCGGGTTCGCCCGCGGCGATCGCCGCGCGGGCGGCCCAGTAATAAGCGGCGGCACGAAGCTCGCTGTCGGGCGCTTCCTTCGCGACACGGTCGAAGGCGGCCAGCGCGGTGCGGTAATCGCGGGTGCGCCACGATGCGAGGCCTTTCACCCACGCGCCCTGCGTCGACCATGCGCCCTGGCCGTTGCTGCATTCATTGGCGAGACGGAGCGCGTTGGCGTCGTCATTTTCAATATAATAGGACCATGCCACCTTTTGGCGCCATTCGTTGCGCGCCTCGGGGGAGAGCTGTTCGCCCGCGGCATTCAGCAAGGCCTCGGCCCCCGCTGGATCGTCATTCTTGATGCGGTCGGGGATCGAGCGCGCGAGCGCGGCGGCGGCAGGATCGCCGCTGATCGCGTCAGCGCCGAGGCGGCGCGGTGCGCTGCCAGCCCAGGCGAGCCGTGCCTGAAAGGGCAAGGTCGGTAATTCGGTCGCGCCGCGTTTCGTCGCGAGCCGGCCGAGCTGCTCGGCCTGCGGCAGGTACGGCGAGCGCGAGAGGATCGGCATGATGTCGGCAACTTCGGCGCGCGGGCTGTTCGGCGCGGTCAGCAGCTCGGCGCGCAGGAAATCGGTAAGCGGGCCGTTATCAGCCCCATCGAGGAGCGATTTGGCATCGGCCCAGCGCTGGCTGCGGATTGCGGCCAGCACCTGCGTGTAAAGCTGCTTCTGCTTCGACGACAGGATATCGGGCACCGTTTGCGGTGCCGATACCAGTGCACGATCGCCCGCATCGGTCGCCATGGCCGGCGCCGTAGCGAAAGCAGCGGCAAGAAGTGCGTATGAAACAAGGGTCTTGGTCATCTTATCCATCTGTCAACGTCCCCGGTTGAACAGTTTCAGGCTATCCCAGGCCGCCGCCTTTTGGGCGGGGCGGGCCAGCAGCATCGCGGGATGTGCCACAGCCACTGCGTCCACTTTGCCGCCATCTTGGTTAATATTGAGTAACTTTCCGCGCACATCGGGAAGCGATGCGGCAGCGGCCATGCGGACGATGTCGCCGCCGATCAGCAGCAACCGCCCGGGACGCGCCAGTCGCAGGTGATGCCAGAGCAGGCGGTCGAGCTCCGCCGCTTCCGTACCGTCGCAACGACCGCCTGCCGGACGGGTCACCGCAAGGCTGGCGACGTAGCAATCGCCGCGCGCGGTACCGATCGCTTGCAGCATCGCATCGAGCAACCGGCCGGCTGCTCCCGAAAACAGGGTGCCGTCCTGCTGGTCGTCGATTTCGGGCCATGCGGTGAGCAGCATGAGCGGGGCGCCGACCTGCCCTGCGGGAAGTATGCGGCGGGCATCCCATTGGCTGCCGGGTACATCGTCGCTCGTCGCGAGCCAGTTTTGGAATTCGCTCCAGTCGTCCGGAAAGATGGCCGGCCCTCTGGTTTCGGCGACTTGCGGCGCCTCCTGACGCTGGAGCGCCGCGGGAAGGGGCATGGCCTCGGGTTCGACGATTGCCGCGCGCTTTGGCCTTGCCGCCGCAGCGTCATTCGCGGGCGGAGTGACGAGCCAGCCGGCAGGTTGCTCGCCGACAAGGGCGTCCACCCCCGCCAGAGACCACCAGTCACATGTGCTTTCTGCCAGCAAGGCTGAATATGACCCACCCATGATTTTGTTTCAAACAGGCAGTTGACGGACCCGTCAATTGGCGGGCATCGCAATTCGTGACAGAATGAGCGCCGGACACGATGAATGATCGGCGCAGGGACGGCAGAAAGGTATTTGCGGTGAGCGAACGGGAATCGATGCCCTATGACGTGGTCATCGTCGGCGCGGGGCCGGCGGGGCTGTCGGCGGCGATCCGCCTCAAACAACTGGCAAATGACGCGGGCAGCGAATTGTCGGTGTGCATCCTCGAAAAGGGATCCGAAGTCGGCGCGCACATCCTGTCGGGTGCCGTGATCGACCCGAAGGGGCTCGACGAACTGTTGCCCGAATGGCGCGAGATGGGCTGCCCCCTTGCCGAGGTGCCGGTCAACGACAACCAGCATTGGGTGCTGACCAAGACTAAGAAGTTCGGCCTGCCGCACGTCATCACGCCGCCCTTCATGCACAATGTCGGCACCTATACCGGCAGTCTTGGCAACCTCTGCCGCTGGCTTGCCGAGCAGGCCGAAGGGCTGGGGGTCGAAATCTTCCCCGGATTCCCCGCAGCCGAAATCCTCTACAATGAGGATGGTTCGGTCAAAGGCGTCGCGACGGGCGACATGGGCGTCGCGCGCGATGGCAGCCACAAGGGCGACTATGCCCCCGGCCTCGAACTCCACGCCAGATACACCTTCTTCGCCGAGGGCGTGCGCGGCCACCTGACCAAGATGATCAAGCCGCAGTTTGCGCTCGACGCCGATTGCGAGCCGCAGGTCTATGGTCTCGGCGTCAAGGAGCTGTGGGACATCAAGCCCGAGAACCATGCGGCGGGCCGGGTGATCCATACGCAGGGCTGGCCGCTCGACCAGAATGCCAATGGCGGCGGTTTCCTTTATCATCAGGCGAACGGGCAGGTTGCGCTCGGCTTCGTAACTTGGCTCAACTATCGCAACCCGCACATCTCCCCGTTTCAGGAGATGCAGAAGTGGAAGACGCATCCCGAGATCGCGAAGATACTGAAGGGCGGCAAGCGCGTATCCTATGGCGCGCGCGCGATCAGCGACGGCGGTCTGCAATCGGTGCCCAAGCTCGCTTTCCCGGGCGGCGCGCTGATCGGCGATACTGCCGGTTTCCTCAACGTGCCGCGCATCAAGGGCACGCATACCGCGATGAAGTCGGGCATGATGGCGGCCGAGGCAGCGTTCGCGGCGGTCGCTGCGGGCCGGTCGGGCGATACGCTCGACTCCTATCAGGCGGCCTTCGATGACAGCTGGGTGAAGAAGGAACTGAGCGTCGTCCGCAACGTGCTGCCGCTCGTCGAGAAATATGGCGACCTCGCGGGGACGATCCTGTCCGGGATGACGATGTGGCTCGAAACGCTGAAGATCAAGGTTCCGTTCACGATGAAGCATCATCCGGACAATGAGAGCCTGTACCGCGCCGACATCATGCCGAAGCCCGACTATCCGAAACCCGACGGCGTGCTGACCTTTGACCGCCTGTCGTCGGTGTTCGTATCGAATACCAATCACGAGGAAGACCAGCCGGTCCACCTGCAGCTCAAGGACCCGTCGATCCCGGTCGCGTATAATTTGCCGCTCTATGACGAGCCTGCGCAGCGTTATTGCCCGGCCGGCGTTTACGAGATCGTCGGCGAGGCCGAGGGCGATCCTAAATTCGTGATCAACGCGCAGAATTGCGTCCATTGCAAGACGTGCGATATCAAGGACCCGACCCAGAATATCAACTGGGTCACTCCCGAAGGCGGCGGAGGCCCCAATTATCCGAACATGTAAGCCCGCGCGTATCCTGTTGGCGGTCGCCGCGGTCGCGGTGGCGACCCCGGCGCAAGCGGTCGACGACAGCGGCGCGGCGCTGAACGCGCTGGTGCGGGCACGGCTTGCCGAGGAACGCGGCGAACCCGCCGCGGCCTTGTCCGCGCTCACGACGGTATCGAGCCTCGCGCCCGATCTGCCCGGGGTGCGCGGCCGCATACTCGAACAGGCGATCCAGGCCGGCGACCTGGATGCCGCCCGCGCTGCGGCGTTGCGGTTGTGGGCGGGCGGCGAGCGCCGGTTCGATGCCCAGCTGGTGCTGATGGTCGACGCGATGCGCCGGTCCGACTGGAAGGCCGCGCGCGACTATGCGTCGGGCCGGAACGATAAGGCAGGCGCCGATACGATCGCGCGGCTGATCCTGCCGACGGTGAATGCATGGATCGACGTCGGCGCGCGCGTAAAGGCACCCGAACGTCACCTGCTCGCCGCGATGGGACGTGCGCGGTCCGAGCCCGCGCTCGCGCTCCAGGTCGCGCTGGTTCAGATCGCGACGCAGCGGGCGAGCGAAGCCGCGACGCTGACCGACGGCATCACGCTGACCGATCGCACGAGCCAGCTTATTGCGCTGCGCCTTGCGGCGACGCTCGACAAGGCGGGCGAGCGCGACGCCGCGAAACGGCTTCGCGAGCGGATCATGCTGGCGTCGGGGCCGCGCGAGGATCCGATGCTGCTGCTGCCCGACCAGCCCGTGTCGACGCCGCGCGCGGGGACGGCGCACTGGCTGGGGTTGCTCGCCGATGGCCTTGCGCGAACGCCGGGAGGGCAATCGAAGGTGCCGCTGCTGTTCGCCCGCGCCGCCCACTGGCTGAACGATCAGGATTGGGCGGTCCGCGCGACGCTGGTCGAGGCGCTCGACCGCGACGGCCAGCGCGCCGAGGCGATGGCGCTGCTCGGCACCGGCCGCACCGCGCTGCCCCCGGTACTGGCGATGCGGCGCGCCGAACTGATGGCCGATGCGGGCGATCTTCCGGGCGCGGCGAAGCTCGCCGAAACAGCGGCAAACGGGAATGATGCGCGCAGCCTGCTTGTGCGGCTCGCCGATATCGCGCGCCGGTCGGACGACCCGCAGGCGGCCGCGCGCGCGTACGAACGGCTGGACGATGCGCTGGGCGATGACGAGGATGATCGATCGCTGCGCGGGACGCTGCTGATTGCCCGCGCCGAACTGCTGCTGCAGGCGGGCGAGTGGGATGGTGCGGCACCGCTGATCGAAAAGGCGGTGAGGCTGCGGCCCGACGACGCGTCGATCCTGAACTTTGCCGGCTATTCGGCGCTCGAACGGCGCAAGGATGTGAAGCAGTCTTTGGCGCGGATCGAGGCGGCGTGGGCGAAGGAACCGCAGAATGCGAGCATCACCGACTCGCTTGGCTGGGCCTATTTCCTGACCGGCCGCAGCGGTGAAGCGGTCGACCTGCTCGAAAAGGCGCAGCGCGGCGAGCCCGGCAATGCAGTGATCGTCGAACATCTGGGCGACGCCTATTGGCAGGCGGGGCAGAAATTCCAGGCGCGCTACAACTGGCGCGCGGCGGCTTTGCTCGCCGACGCCGATATGGCGACGCGGCTGGAAGCAAAGCTGCGCGACGGGCTGACCCCCGCGACAACCGCGCCGTGAGCGCGTTTCGCGAGACCGGCTGGGCCAAGATCAACCTCGCGCTCCACGTTCGCGGGCGGCGCGCCGACGGCTATCATGACATCGAGACGCTGTTTGCCTTCGTCGATGGCGGCGACGCGATCGCAGCCGAATTCGCCGCGGTCGACAGCCTGACGATCGACGGCGAATTCGCTGACGGGCTGAGCGCGGGCGGCGACAATCTGGTGATGCGGGTGCTGACGCTGCTCCGCGCGCGCTACGGCGCTGACCGGGTGCCGCCGCTCGCGGTGAGCTTGACCAAGACGCTGCCGGTTGCGGCGGGGATCGGCGGCGGTTCGGCCGATGCTGCGGCGATGGCGCGGTTGGTGCGCACGCACTTCCTGCCCGAGCTGGGCGATGCGGCGCTGGCGCGGCTCGTCAGCCCGCTCGGCGCCGATATCGCGGCCTGTGTCGCGAGCGCCACCTGCCTCGGCGTCGGGGTCGGCGAGGAATTGAGCGCGGTGCCCGAACTTCGGCTGGCGGGGACACCGGTGCTGCTGGTCAATCCGCGCCAGCCGGTCGCCACAGGACCGGTCTTTGCCGCGTGGGACGGGATCGATCGCGGGCCGCTGTTCACCGGTGCCGACCTCCGCGCGCAGCTGTTCGCGGGGCGCAACGATTTGCAGCGCCCCGCGACGGCGCAATGCCCGGCGGTGGCCGACGTACTCACCGAGCTCGGAGCGCTCGGGCCGTGGCTCGCGCGCATGTCGGGATCGGGCGCAACCTGTTTTGCGCTGTTCGATGCGGCGACCGAACGCGATGCCGCGGTTGCCTTGCTGGCGGAGCGGCATCCGCAATGGTGGACGATGGCAGGAGTATTGCGGTGAGCGAAGCGTGGCGGCAGATCGGCGAGGCGCGGGCAGGCGGCATCCTGCTGATCGCCGATCATGCCTCGAACCTCGTGCCCGCCGACATCGATCTGGGCATCGATCCGGCGCTGCTGTCGAACCATATCGCGATCGATATCGGCGTCGCGCAGGTTGCGGGGCTGCTCGTCGAGAGCGGTGCGGTCGACGCGGCGATCCTTGGCGGCGTGTCGCGGCTGGTCGTCGACTGCAACCGCGACGAGGATGCGCCCGGGGTGCTGCCGATCGCGAGCGACGGGCATGCCGTGCCGGGCAACGCCCTCGACGACGATGCGCGCGAGGTGCGGCTGGCGCGCTTTTTCCGGCCCTATCACGACCATATCGCGGCGACGATCGCGGCGCAGCGCCCGGCGGTGATCCTGTCGCTGCACAGCTTCACGCCCTCGCTCGCGGCGCATCCCGATCAGGCGCGGCCCTGGCATGTCGGGGTGCTCTATAATGAGGACGACCGGCTCGCGGCGGCGGCGATTGCGGCGCTGGAGGCCGAAAATATGGTCGTGGGCGACCAGCAGCCCTATTCGGGCAAGCTGCTGAATGCGACGATGAACCGCCACGCCGAGGCGAATGGCATCCCCTATGTCGGGATCGAGATGCGGCAGGATCTGGTGGGCGATGCGGCGGGTCAGGCGCTGTTTGCGCAGCGGCTTTCTCGCATGTGCAGCAAGCTTGCATTGAATCTGCCCGAATAGGCGTGTAGAGGCGCGTCTCTTCGCTTATTTTTGAAATAAAATTATCAGGATACCCAAAAATGCCTTCATATCGTTCGCGCACGACCACCCATGGCCGCAACATGGCAGGTGCCCGCGGCCTCTGGCGTGCGACGGGGATGAAGGACAGCGATTTCGGCAAGCCGATCATCGCGGTGGTCAACAGCTTCACGCAGTTTGTGCCGGGGCATGTCCACCTGAAGGACCTCGGCCAGATGGTCGCGCGCGAGATCGAGGCGCATGGCGGCGTCGCCAAGGAATTCAACACGATCGCGGTCGATGACGGGATCGCGATGGGGCACGACGGGATGCTCTATTCGCTGCCGAGCCGCGACCTGATCGCCGACAGTGTCGAATATATGGTCAATGCACATTGCGCCGACGCGATGGTGTGCATCTCCAACTGCGACAAGATCACCCCGGGCATGCTGATGGCGGCGCTCAGGATCAACATCCCCGTCGTCTTCGTGTCCGGCGGGCCGATGGAAGCTGGCAAGGTGGTGCTGAAGGGCAAGGAGGTCGCGCTTGACCTTGTCGACGCGATGGTCGCCGCCGCCGACGAGAAATATACCGACGAGGAAGTGACGGCGATCGAACAGGCGGCGTGCCCGACATGCGGCAGTTGTTCGGGCATGTTCACCGCGAACTCGATGAACTGCCTGACCGAAGCGCTGGGGCTGTCGCTGCCGGGCAACGGCTCGACACTCGCTACGCACGCCGACCGCAAGGCGCTGTTCCTCAATGCGGGCCGCCTCGTCGTCGACATGTGCCGCCGCCACTATGAGGAAGACGACGACAGCGTGCTGCCGCGCAGTATCGCCACCTTCGAGGCGTTCGAGAACGCGATGAGCCTCGACATCGCCATGGGCGGGTCGACCAACACCGTGCTGCATATCCTGGCCGCCGCGCACGAGGCGGAGCTGGATTTCACCATGGCCGATATCGACCGCCTGTCGCGCAAGGTGCCGGTGCTGTGCAAGGTGGCGCCGGCGAAGTCC
>NZ_DASWTD010000631.1:0-2002 GCF_036402335.1 Sphingopyxis sp.
GACCGCCGGCGGCGGCATCTCGTTGATCAACGACGGAGGCCAGCTCGGCATTTCGATCGGCTATTTCGATACAAATTATGGCGTGCCCGACCGGCCGAACACCGCGCACGATCATGGCGGCGAGCATGAAGAGGGTGGCCATGAGCATGGCGAAGGCCCCGTCACCATCGGCATGAAGCAATGGCGCGCCGACCTGCGCGGCGAAGTCGAACTGGGCGACGGCTTTTTCGACAAGCTGCGCGTCCGTGCGGGCTTTGCCGATTACAAGCACACCGAATTCGAAGGCGACGAGGTCGGCACCGTCTTTACCAACCAAGGCATCGAGGGCCGGATCGAGCTGGCGCAGAACGATCATGGCGGCTGGCGCGGCGCGAGCGGCGTCCAGTACAGCCACCGCGACTTCAACGCGATCGGCGCCGAAGCCTTTGTGCCGCGCAACCTGACCGACCAGTTCGCGCTGTTCACGCTGCAGGAATATACGGCGGGCCCGCTCGGCCTCGAAGCCGCGGCGCGTTATGAAAAGACCAATGTGCGCGCGCAGACGCTCGGTTTCGAGCGCAGCTTCGACAGCTTCTCGGGCGCGTTCGGCGCGACCTACGACCTGTTCGAAGGGGCGAAATTCGGCGTTTCGGTGTCGCGCGCCGTCCGCGCGCCCTCGGCCGAAGAGCTGCTGTCGAACGGCCCGCATATCGCGACGCAGAGCTTCGAGGTCGGCAACCCGAACCTGAAGCGCGAGTCCAACTGGGGCGCCGAAGCTTCGTTCAAGCTCAAGACCGACGCCTTCAACCTCAGCCTGACGGGCTATTCGAACTGGTTCGACAATTTCATCTATTCGGCCGCGACCGGCGCCGAAGAGGATGAACTGCCCGTCTTCCAATATTTCCAGCGCGACGCGCGCGTCTATGGTTTCGAGGCCGAGGCGAGCGCGCGGCTGGCGCAGATCGGCGGCTTCAACATCGTCGGCGACGTGACCGCCGACATGACGCGCGCGAAGATCAAGAATGCCGGGCTCGACCGCAACGTGCCACGCATCCCGCCGCTGCGCGTGCTCGGCGGGCTCGAGGCGCAGGGCGAGCGTATCGACGCCCGCGCCGAGGTCGAATGGACCGACGACCAGACACGCACCGCACAGTTCGAGACGCCGACCAAGGGCTTCACGCTGGTCAACGCGTCGCTCAGCTGGCGCCCGCTTCCCGACACGAAGAATCTGACACTCAGCCTGTCGGCCAACAACATCTTCGACGTCGAAGCGCGCCGCCACGCGAGTTTCACCAAGGATTATGTGCCGTTGGCCGGTCGCGATTTCCGCCTGACGGCCCGGGCGAGCTTCTAACCCCTCTCTCCGCTCGCCCCGCGGGCCGGGTCCGGTGCAACCGGATCCGGCCCGATCCCGTTCAGGACAGCATCGCCATCCCGCCATTCACGTGCAGCGTCTGGCCGGTGACATAACCCGCTTCTTTCGACGCGAGGTACACGACCGCGGCGGCGATATCGCTGCCCTCGCCCATCCGGCCCGCGGGGATGCGCTGGTTGAGCGCTTCCTTTTGCGCATCGGGCAGATCGTCGGTCATCGCAGTGGCGATGAAACCCGGCGCGACGCAGTTGGCGGTCACGCCGCGGCTCGCGAGTTCCTGCGCGAGCGCCTTCGTCATGCCGGTAACCCCCGCTTTCGAGGCGGCATAATTGGCCTGCCCCGGATTGCCGGTCGCGCCGACGACGCTGGTGATCGAGATGATGCGGCCGAAGCGCGCCTTCATCATCGGCTTCGCCGCGGCGCGCGCGAGGCGGAAATTGGCTTCGAGGTTGATGCGGATGACGTCCATCCACTCCTCGTCCTTCATCCGCATGATCAGGTTGTCGCGCGTCACGCCGGCGTTGTTGACGAGGATGTCGAGCTGGCCGAGCGTGTCGATCGTCGCCGGGACCAGCTCCTCGACCTGGGTGGTGTTCGACAGGTCGCAGGTGATCTCGACATGGCCATCGGAGTCCTTCGGCCCAAACT
>NZ_DASWTD010000632.1:0-6300 GCF_036402335.1 Sphingopyxis sp.
CTCGACCCCTCTCGCCGCGCATCGCATCCTGATCATGGCCACCGATGGCTTCGAACAGTCCGAACTCGAGGTGCCGCTCGCGCGGCTGCGCGAGGCGGGCGCCACCGTCGATATCGCCTCGCTCGACACGGCCGAGATCACCGGCTGGGACGAAGATGACTGGGGCGACGACATCGAGGTCGATCTCGCGATCGCCGACGTCGACATCGACGATTATGATGCGCTGGTTCTTCCCGGCGGACAGATCAATCCCGATCTTCTGCGCGTCGAGACGGCGGCGATCGCGCTGATCAAAGGCTTCGCAGCGGCCGACAAGCCCGTCGCCGCCATCTGTCATGCACCCTGGCTTCTCATCGAGGCGGGCCTTGCGAAAGGGCGCCGCATGACGAGCTACAAATCGATCCGTACCGATGTCGCGAACGCAGGCGCCGATGTGGTCGACGAAGCCGTCGTCGTCGACGGCAACCTCATCACGAGCCGGTGTCCCGACGATCTCGATGCCTTCTGCAACGCGATCATAACCGCCGTCGCCGACGCACCGGCGCACGCCGACTGAGCGCGCGCCGGGAACAGCGCGCGCGGGGCGCCGCCGGGCGCGCGCTCCCGCGGACGCCGGCGACGCCGGCGCGCAACAATGACGGTCGTTGCGATCGTCGGGGGCGCCCCGGAAAACGCCGCGCTCTCATGTCCCCTTTGGCACCCGCGTGGACATCGGCGCGAAACGGCCGTGTGATCATAATGCCTGGGCGTTGCCGTCAGGCGGCGAGACTGCTCGCCTCGGGCGGGACGGGGGCCAGCGCGGTTTCGCCTTCGCGGCTCGAAAAGCAGAAATCTTCGGCGAGATAAGCCTGCACATCCTGATATCGGGGACCGACCGCGGCGACCGCGACGAGGATTTCGACCTGGGTAACGCCGAGGATCGCCGACCAGGCGCGCATCGCGTCCACACTGCTGCGATTGATCCGGCCGCCGTCCGGTACGATTTGTGCCTGCATCCTGCTCCATCCCGTCGGCGTCGAAAACCGCCGTCTGTTGAACGCGCGTCCGGCGCGCTCCGTTCCCGGGTCTGCGGTGAACGGATAAGCCGGTCAGGCGATAACGGAGGGCAGCGCTGCCGTGCAGGCGCGGTGCAGCATCTCGCACCAGCGCTCGACGCCGGCGGGCATTTCGAGACCGTCCTGCCGGACCTCGATTTCGGCATAAGGGAGGCCGGCCGGATAGGCATGGTGCGGGACGCTAAAGTCGGTGGCATCCATGCGGTAGGGCTCGTTATCGCCGACGACGAGGTCGGCTTGCGCGCGCAGTCCCGCGAGCAGTGCCTCGGCAAATCGTGTGTCGCCCCGATCGTAGAGGATTCCAGCGTGCCAGGGACGGGCGCGGCCGCCGAGCGCGGGCGTGAAGCTGTGGAGCGCGAGCAGGATCGTCGGTCGCGCCGCCGCGCCGCGCCGCGCGATCTCCGCCGCGATTTCGGCATGATAGGGGGCGTGGATTGCCGCGATCCTCTCCGCAAGGTCACGGGCCTGAAGCCGGCGATTGCCCGGGATTGCGCTGCCGTCGGACATGGCCGGCGCCGCCTCGGGGTGCGCCGGGTCGCGGTTGCAGTCGATCACGAGCCGCGAATAGGGCTGGAAGAGGAAGGGCGCGTCGAGCGCCTCGGCGAGCGCGATGCCGAGCGCATGAACTCCGATATCCCAAGCGATGTGGCGCTCGCGATCCTGTCCGGACAGGCCCAGCGTGCCGAGAGCGCGGGGAATCGCGTTGCCGGCATGATCGCCGAGCAGGAGGAACGGAGCGCGTCCGCCTGCGTTGACCCACTGAGCGGGCGCCGGTTCGTCTGCGAGCAAGAGGCTGTCCGACAGCGACATCACGAAAGTCTCCCATGCCCCGGCTCACGATCCGCCATACGACCGAATATAGATATCGCCAGCCCGTCGCCTTCCGCGAGCACCGGATCATGATGCGCCCGCGCGAGAGTTTCGACCAGCGTCTCGTGAAAGCGGATCTTCTCATTTCACCCCATCCTTGCGAGCTGCGATGGTTGCACGACGTGCTCGGCAATTCGGTCGCGATCGCGCTGTTCGACAAGCGCGCGAACGCCTTGCGCGTGGTGAGCGAAATGACACTCGATCACGCGCCCCTCGCGAGCGACCGGATCGACATCGAGGACTATGCCCGGCACTTCCCCTTCACCTATGCCTCGGAAGACATGCCCGACCTGCTTCGCTCGATCGAGCGTGGATATCTCGACGTCGGCCGCATCGTCGACAAATGGGCGAACGGGTTTCTGAACGATCATGGTCCGACCGATACGCTGGGCCTGCTCACCGACATGGCGACGACGATCAAGCGCAGCTTCACTTATGTGCCGCGGCATGAAAAGGGCACGCAGTCCCCGATCGAGACGCTGTCTCGCCGGCAAGGAACCTGCCGCGATTTCGCGGTGCTGATGATCGAGGCGGTCCGCGCGCTCGGTCTCGCCGCGCGTTTCGTCTCGGGCTACGTCTACAATCCCGGCCGCAGCGAAGGGCGCGTCGGCGGCGGCAATACCCACGCCTGGGTCCGCGTCTTTCTGCCCGGATCGGGCTGGATCGAGTTCGACCCGACCAACGGCATTGTCGGAAACCGGGGGCTTGTTCGCGTCGCGGTCGCGCGCGATCCGTACCAGGCCGTGCCGCTCTCGGGCAGCTGGAGCGGCTATCCCGCAAGTTACATCGGCATGGACGTCGCCGTCGACGTCGAGTTCGGCGATGCCGCCGCGGGCGAGACCGATATCGCCGCTTCGGGCCGGACCCACGTTGCAAGGAATGCTGCCAGATGTTGATCAGGGCCGGATACGAGATCCGCTTCGAGACCGCGAACCCGACGCCGATGATGGCGATGCTCAGCATCCATCCGTCCCGCCAGAAGGACCTCAAGACCCCGCAGCAGATCGAGACGTCTCCCGTCATTCCCATTTACAATTATGAAGACAGCTTCGGGAACATCTGCACGCGCCTGACGGTGCCCGCGGGCGGGGTGACGCTCGCCGCCGATTTCGTGATCGAGGACAGCGGGCTCGTCGACGCGCGCGCGCCCGATGCGGCACCGACCCCGGTCGAGGATCTGCCCGACGACATCCTCATCTATCTGCTCGGCAGCCGCTACTGCGAGACCGACCGGCTCATGGGGGTGGCCTGGGCCGAGTTCGCGCATCTCGCCTCGGCGCGCGACCGGGTCGATGCGATCGTCGCCTTCGTTCACGACCATATCGTCTTCGGCTACGAACATGCGCGCCCGGACAAGACCGCGTGGAACGCCTATCAGGAGCGGCAGGGCGTGTGCCGCGACTTTGCGCACCTCGCGGTAACTTTATGCCGCTGCATGAATATCCCCGCGCGCTATTGCACCGGCTATCTGGGCGATATCGGCATCGCGCCGGTCGATGCTCCCATGGATTTTTCGGCCTGGTTCGATGTCTATATCGGTGGCGACTGGTATACATATGACGCGCGGCATAACCGGCCGCGCATCGGACGCATCCTGATGGCGCGCGGGCGCGACGCAACCGATACCGCGCTCACCACCGCCTTTGGCCCGGCGCGCGTCATATCCTTCCAGGTTCATACCGACGAGGTCGATACGGACGATATCGCGTCATGACGGGGCGGCAGCGGGGAGCAGCCCGGCCATGACGGCGATGGACCGCGCGATACCGTTCGTCGGCGATGCCGACGGCACGGCGGCCGAGACCGGATCGTCGCTTGCGCGGTGGCGCGTCGTCGCAAGCTATCTGTGGCGGCACCGCCGCTATCCGGACCTCGACGCGCCGACCCGCTTCACCGAGCTGGTACAGCGGCGAAAGCTCACCGATCGCTCGCCGCGACAGTCGCAGTTCCTCGACAAGCTCGGCGTGAAGGCCATGGTGTCCGCGCGCCTCGGGACGGAGTGGATCATCCCGACGCTGTGGCACGGGCAAGCGCTGCCGGCATCGCTCCCGTTCGACGTGCCCGCCATTTTGAAGGCACGGCACGGCTGCAATCAATATGCGGTGCTGTGCGATCTGCCGAGCGCGCGCGAATGGCGCCGCCTCCAGCGCACGGCCGCGCGCTGGCAGCGAAGGCCTTACGGGATATGGCTCGACGAATGGGCCTATCGGGGCGTCCCGCGCGGACTGATCGCCGAGCCCTTGTTGGGCGGCGCGCTCCCGCTGCCCGTGGACTATAAGATCTATGTGTTCGGCGGGACGGCGACACATGTGCAGGTCCATCTCGATCGCGGCGGCCGCCACCGCTGGATCCTGCACGACCGTGGCTGGCGACAGCTGGTGGCATGTGCCGACCGGCCACCGGCACCGGCATCGCTTGCCGCGATGCTCGAGGCAGCCGAAGCACTGGCCCGCGATACGGCGTTTTTGCGTGTCGACTTCTACGAGGTCGACGGAAAGCCCCGGTTCGGGGAATTTTGCCTGTACCCCGGATCGGGGTTCGATCCGTTCGCTGCCGACTGGATCGATCTCGAGCTCGGGCGATTGTGGCTGCGTGCCATGCAGGATCGGTCCGGCCTCGGGACGTCCTGATATCGCCGGCCGGCCGGCGCGCGCCTACCGGGTCGCGCGCGGCTTCCCTCCGGACAAGCGCTCGACGATGCGGCGCCGATGCTCGATCGCAGCGAGGATCAGTTCGGCGCGCGACAACAGGCTGAATCGCCGGACGAATTCGGGATCGGTGATGGCGGCGGCCGGGTTCAGGGTGAGCCAGTCGGCTGCGGCGGCGCAACAGGTCGTGCGGCCCGTCAGCCGCGCGGCCATTGCGTCCAGATCGGCGCCCGGGGCATCGAGCGCCGCGCCGCGCCGCTGCAGTTCGGCTTCCACCGCTGCAAGGTCGCGCCGCGACAGCAGCGGCCAGCGATCGTGAAAGCATGGCCAGTCGGGGACCGGGACCGTCCACGGAACGTTCGCCAGCACCCAGTCGGCGATTTCGCCGATCCGATCCCGGGCCGGCGGAGCCTCGGCGACGCGAAGCGCCGGGTGAAAATCGGTCTCGCGACCGCCCGATGCGGGGGTGGAATTGAGATCAAACACGTCGCCACTGCCTCCAAATCAGCCGGTTCGAGGCGCGCCGATGCGCGCGCAGCTTCGCGATCGCCACGGTTGCGGCGATCGCCGCCGCAGCCAGCCCGCCTGCGATCATCCACGGCGTCTCCATGAGCTTGCCTCCGGTAAAATGCCTCGTGGCATATTACGCATGGCGCTAAGAAAAGCTGCTTGCCCGATGGCGATCGCGTCGCGCGGCGCGGTCCGGGCGAGGAAGGGCAAGCGGCGACGTTGCGACGGACAGGCGCGAGACCGAGTCCCGCGTGCGGCGGCATCCGGAAAACGGCACGCGGCGCCGGGTGGATCAGTCGATCCAGACGCCGTTCGTCCGGTGCCACTCGGCGATCGATAATGGCGGGTAGAGCGCGTAGCTCTCGTCCGCCGGCGCGATATCGGGCGCGACCCAGTCCGCCTTATATTTGAGCATCAGATGCACCGAAGATCGAGGCGCCGGCAGGGGTGTGTCGATCGCGCTCGCGAACGGATGCACAAGATCGGGCCAGGCGGGGTCGTAGAGCCATAGCGCCGTGCCGCAGTCCTTGCAGAACCGCCGCCTTCCGCCGGAAAGCTCGCAGCGCTCATGCTCCGCATCGGCGATCCGTGCGCGATAGGTGCCGAGTTTCGCCTCGCCTTCGACCCTGAGCGAGGCCGCATTGGCACCCAGATTGATCGCATAGCCGCCACCGCCCTGTTGCTTGCGGCAGATCGAACAATAGCAGCGCTGATAAGGCACCGGCGTATTGCTTTCGACCGTGAACGTCACTGCGCCGCAATGGCAGGAGCCTTCGAGCGTAATCGGCATCAGCGACCTTCCCTGGACTGCGCCGCGAACCAGTCGGCATAAGGCGTGTTGCGCGCCATATGCCGGTTATAGTCGGGAGCGCCGTCGGTCCACCAGACCGGACCGCGCTCGCCAAGCGCCCGCTTGCTCGCATCGACGCCGGCGCGCGCCTTGCGCAGCGCGAGCGCATCGCCGGACATTTTTGTCGCCGCGACCGCGCGCCGCGCGGTCATGAGGCTCTGCACCAGCCGTTCACTTTCGCTGGTACCGAGCGCGGGATTCGCGCGGCGCCAGAGCCGTTCGCGCACCACCAGGTAGCGGCCGTCGGGCGTGACGGGATGATCGGCCATATCGGCCTATGGCTTCGGAAGGGGAACTTCGGGCATCGCCATGAGGTCGGCTCGCGTCAACGAGGTGGCAAGATCGGTGTCGTCGCCGTTCACCACGG
>NZ_DASWTD010000633.1:0-8832 GCF_036402335.1 Sphingopyxis sp.
GACGCCCTGAATGGCGATGCGCACATCCTTGGCGCTATCCGTCTTCAACCCTTCGCGGATCGCCGCCTTGATGCCGAGATAGACGCCGAGCGCGGTGAAGGGCCCCGGATCTCCGCCCGCATCGGCGCCGCTCGCGACGGGAAGCCCGCTGACATGCTTCGTGTGCTTCGAAATTTCGACCATGTCGGCGTCGGTGATGCCGACATCCTCGGCGGTCACATAAGCACCGCCCAGCGATTCGACTGCGCGCCCGAATGCCGCAAGCAGTTCGGGGGTCTTCGCGCCGCCCTCATCGGCAAGGATCACGCCCTTGCCGCCGCCCATCGGCAGCCCGGCCATCGCATTCTTGTAGCTCATACCGCGCGACAGGCGCAGTGCGTCGGTGATCGCGGCCGCGCGCTGCGGATAATGCCAGTAACGCACGCCGCCGGCGCCGGGGCCAAGGTGGGTCGAGTGGACGGCGATGACCGCCGTCAGCCCGCTGGCGCGATCGCGGAACATGTGGACATGTTCATGGTCGTCGAAATCGGCGAAATCCCAGACAGCGGACATTGGCTCATCCCTTTTCACGAATTTGGCGCATAAGAAAATTACGCCAAGACGCAATAATGCAACGAGTGCGACGAGTCACCCCAAAAGCGTCTATGCGCGATGATAGAGAAAATGGGGCGACCAACGGGGCTCGAACCCGCGACCTCCGGTACCACAAACCGGCGCTCTAACCAACTGAGCTATGGTCGCCACATAAGCGAAGAGCGGCGCACGAAGCGCCCTCGACAGCGCGCGGCGAATAGGCGCGCATCCCCCCGCTCGTCAAGCATTGTTCGTACGCGCTTCCCTGCTAAAAAGCGCGCCATGGCTGCGAATGAACATGTCGACATGGCGACCTCGGGCGCCGACCGTACCGCGGAGCGGCTCGCCGTCGTCCCCGGAATCCGCCGCGCGCCAACGCCAAAGCTGCAGCAGTTCATGCTTTCGCGCTTCCTCGACGCCGAAACCTGCGCCGCGCTGATCGCGCAGATTGATCGCGATGTCCGGCCCTCGACGATCGCCGACCCGAACGGCGACGAGGCATTCCGGACCAGCACAACCTGCGATCTCGACCACCGCGACCCGCTCGTGATTGCGGTGAACAACCGCCTTCACGACCTCACCGGCATCCCGCTCGAATATGGCGAGCCGATGCAGGGGCAGCGTTACGACGTCGGGCAGGAATTCAAGGCGCACACCGACTATTTCGATCCGCACGGCAGCGACTGGGAAACCTATTGCACGATTCCGGGCCAGCGCAGCTGGACGCTGATGATCTATCTGAACGAACCGGGCGCCGGCGGCGCGACACGATTTCTCGCAACCGGCAAGATGCACCAGCCCGAGACGGGCAAGCTGCTTGCGTGGAACAATGTCCACACCAACGGCCTCGCCAACCCCGACACGCTTCATCACGGAATGAAGGTGCGCAAGGGCCGCAAATATATCATCACGAAATGGTTTCGCGAACGCCCTTGGCCGTGGGCCGAGGGCGAGTTGGCCTGAACCAGCCAGTAAAAACCCGTTCGCATCGAGCGAAGTCGAGATGCCCATCGGCATCTTACACCTTCACGGTGTCTCGACTTCGCTCGACACGAACGGGATAGGTCCGTTTTTACCTCACCAGCCGGTACTGGAAATTCAGCGTCAGCGTATTCGCGACCTGCCCCGGTTCGACCGGCGTTGCCTTTGCCGAGCCGGCGTCCATCGCCATGTTGCGAACCATCGGCATCGGCGGCTGCGGACCGAAGCTGCCGCCTTCGCTGATCGACACCAGTTCGACGCCGCGGAAGCCGGCGAGGCGCGCATAGTCCTGCGCCTTCGCTTCAGCCGCCTTGATCGCGGTGCCGCGCGCGCCGACGAGCTGGGCGTCGGGATCCTTCATGCCGAACCACGGTCCGTCGACATTGGTTCCGCCCGCGGCAACGAGCGCATCGAGCAGCGGGCCGATGTCGTCGATCTTCGGCGTCGTTGCGCGAACGCTGTTCGACACCTGATAGCCGAGGAAGCGCGGGGGCTGGCCGGGGGTCTGGTTGTTATAATCATATTGCGGCGACAGGTTGATGCCGCTCGTCTGGATATCCTCGGCCTTGATCCCGCGCGCCTTCGCGGCGGCGATCAGCTTGTCCATCGCGGCCGCATTGGCGCGCATCGCCTCGACCGCGGTCGGCGCGGTCGTCGTCACCCCGGCACCGACGGCCGCCTGGTCGGGGCGCGAGCGCACTTCTTCACTGACCGAGAAGGTCAGGATCGGGCCCTGGGTCGTTGCTGCAGTCACCGTCGAACCTCCCTGCTGCGCCTGGCCGGGCGTTGCCGCCATCAGCGCCAGTCCGGTTGCCATAACGGCGAACAATTGCTTCGTCATTTCATTCTCCTGTGAACCGTGGTTCCGGTCATTTCGATCTCCGCCCCGTAACGCAGACGGAGCGAACCCGTTCCGGCCTTTGCGCGGACGGCGCTTGCATGATGCTGAACGCGCCAGTAGCGAGCCGTTCATCATGGCAGCTCCCATTCTTTCATATGAAGGCCTCGGCCTTGTGCAGGGCAGCGGCTGGCTGTTCCAGGATCTCGACATCTATGTCGGCGAACGCGACCGCCTCGCGCTGATCGGCCGCAACGGCGCGGGCAAGACGACGTTGCTCAAACTGCTCGCCGGCCAGATTGACGCCGACAAGGGCAAGCGCGTGATCGTCCCCGGCACGCATGTGGTGATGCTCGAACAGGAGCCCGATTTTCGTCCCTTCGCGACGCTGATGGATTTTGCCGTCGCAGCACCCAACGCGCCTGAGGCCTTCGAGGTCGCCGCGATCGCCGACCAACTCGGCATCGACATGAGCCGCACCGCCGCCAGCGCCTCAGGCGGCGAACGCCGCCGCGCCGCGCTGGCGAGAGCATTGGCGCAGAACCCCGACGTGCTGCTGCTCGACGAACCGACCAACCACCTCGACCTTGCCGCGATCGACTGGCTCGAATCCTGGCTCGCGCGCTACACCGGCGCGTTCGTCGCGATCAGCCACGACCGCACCTTCCTCACCCGCCTGACGCGGCAAACGCTGTGGCTCGACCGCGGCAGCATCCGCCGCAAGGAAATCGGCTTCGGCGGCTTCGAGGAATGGAGCGATGCGGTCGCCGCCGAGGAAGCGCGCGCCGCGCAGCGCCTCGATTCCAAACTGCGCCTCGAGGCGCACTGGCTCGAACGCGGCGTCACCGCGCGCCGCAAGCGCAACCAGGGCCGGCTCGAAAAATTGAAGGAAATGCGCGCCACACGCGCCGCGATGATCGGCGGCCCCGGCGTCGCCAAGCTCGGCCTCGCCAACGACGACGTGCGCTCGAAATCGGTGATCGTCGCCGAGGGCGTCTCGAAAAGCTTCGGCGACCGCACGATCATCAAGAACTTCGATTTCCGCGTCCAGCGCGGCGACCGCATCGGCATCGTCGGCGCCAATGGCGCGGGCAAGTCGACTTTGCTCAAGCTGCTCACCGGAGAGAACCCGCCCGACGCGGGCAGCATCACCCTCGCTCCGACGCTCGACGGCATCATCATCGACCAGCAACGCAGCCTGCTCTCGCCCGACAAGCGCGTCCGCGATATCCTCGCCGACGGCGGCGACTGGGTCGAGGTGCGCGGGGTGAAGAAGCATATCCAGGGCTATCTCAAGGAATTCCTGTTCGATCCCGGCGTCGTCGAGGCGAGCGTCGGCGCGCTCTCCGGCGGCGAACGCTCGCGCCTCCTCCTCGCGCGCGAGTTCGCCCGCGAATCGAACCTGCTCGTCCTCGACGAACCGACCAACGACCTCGATCTCGAAACGCTCGACCTCCTGCAGGAAGTCATCGCCGACTATGCCGGCACCGTGCTGCTCGTCAGCCACGACCGCGACTTCCTCGATCGCACCGTCACGGTAACCCTCGGTCTCGATGGGTCGGGCAAGGTCGACATTGTCGCGGGCGGCTATGCCGACTGGGAAGCCAAGCGGGCCAGGCCGACCGCCGTCAAAACCAGGGCCGCCGCCGCCGCACCGCCGCCCCCGCCGACCGCGCGCAAGAAACTGAGCTACAAGGATCAGCGCGACTATGACATGTTACCGGGCCGGATCGAAGACATCGAAGCCGAAATGGCAAAGGCCGAAGCCGAGCTCTCCGACGGCAACCTCTTCACCCGCGACAATGCGCGCTTCAACGCACTGACCGCGAAGCTCGACAAGCTGCGCGACGAAAAGGCGGCGGCGGAAGATCGTTGGCTCGCGCTCGCCGAAGAGGTTGAAGCGTTGGGGTAAGAGGGGGACCGCTTCCGCCGCGTGGCGGCTTCGGGGTGTGAAGCTGTCATCCCATTTTCGTTATCCCCGCGAAAGCTGGGCCATCGATGTTATAACTCGGCGAGCTTCGGGTTGCGGGGTATCGTTAGCGAAGTCGAGAATGCCCATGAGCGAGCCGTGAAGCGTGGCGTGAACCTCGCCTCTCGCCCGGATGCAGGACGATCTTGCCGACAAGCGACCGAATGTCGCTTGAGGCATCAAGCCGCGTTTCGGGGTCTTTGAGCGTGTCGGTGAGCGCTGCGACCTTGCGCTTGTAGATTTCGGCAATGCCGGGATGGACATCGGGGATGCACTGCGGCGCCACGGCAAGCCGCGCGGTGATTTCGGCGCGGTCGCGTTCAAGTTCGGCCATGCGCGCCTTCATCGTCGGCCGATACAGACCATCTTCGATCGCCGCCATGATGTCGGCAATGGCTTTGTCGATCTTCGCCAACGCGCGGTCGTCGGCGTCCGCCTGGATGCGCTGCTCGCGGTTCTTGTCTGGCGCGATTTGCGATTCCGCCGCTATACAGCCCCAGCTTCAGCCCGATCGAGAAGGCGTTGTCACGCCTCAAGGCCATGCTCCGCAAGATAGGAGAGCGTGCTGCTAGCGGGCTTTGGAACCTGATCGGCAAGCTCCTCGACGCCTTCCGCCGCTGGAATACGCCAACTACTTCAGATCCTGCGGATATGATCCAAGTTGACCGAGAATGCTCTAGGATCAAAAAGGGCGAATATACAAACTGCCGCCCTGATCCAAAATCAAATAAAACAAACCCTCACGTTCGGCTCTCCAATTCTTAGCATCGAATTTTTTACCCAAGACTTTTCCACCTCCCCAATATTCAATCCTCTTTTAACAACACTAAGCTCATTAGAACCGCGATCCATTCCGTTAGAACGGACCACCATCCTCTCCGCCATAAGCGATCCACCCCCTTCGGAGATGCATTTATTTTTGTAGAATTCTTCTATGTAATTGTCCGGCACATCATTTTCCCTTAAATGCGCCTTGCAATCTAAGTTTTCACTGACCACCATTCTGGAGTAGCCATTAGGGCCGTTGACAAAAATTATATTCATTTCTTTATTTTTGTCTATATCGCTGCATGATACAAATTTTTCTTTCACATTGTAATCATATAAGTAAAAATAAGTCACGGCAATAGCGACAATCGTTACCACAGTAGCGACATAAATCTTGTATTTCATTGGCATGTTCCGGTCAGCTGATTTCCAGTACGGGAATTGTGGATGCCATCTTTCGCAGTAACCGCATTTAGGCAATTTTGCATGGCTGCATTGCCAATCCTTCCCTCTGCCCTTACGTCCAAATAGCTCGGCTGCCCCGCGCCCCCAACGCCGAGTCCTTCGAGTATGGTTGCGCCAGCGCGATAAGCGCCGGTTTCCCAGCGCAGAAGATCTTTTCTCGTTTCGAGTCTATTGCCTGCTTGAAACTGTTGAACGTGGCGGACCTCATGGCCCAAAACCGCTGCGGCACCAGCATAGCCTGTATTCCCGCGCATCGACCGAATCTGGCCGAAGTCGAGCCGAACATCGTACCTGCTCCCGACCGGCCCCGTGTCTCCTAGCGTACCCTTCTCCAACACTGCGTTGAATACAAATACACCATTTCCGTCGTTTTCTGTTCCTAGCGTACCTAGCAAGGAGCTAATTACACTGCTCCTTTTAAGATTGAGTGGTTCGGAATTTCTCGCGCGAACGATCTCGCGCCTAATTCTAGCTATTTCACCGCATTCCGTCTTTTTGCAATTGTAAGTTCCAGTCGGATCGCTCCCATTTAACGGATCATTTCCAACGTATGCATAGATGTTGAGACCATCATCATACCCGATGGGATCGGTCTGCATGAACCGGCCGAGCGTCGGCGAGTAGATGCGCGCCTTATAGTAGTACATGCCGATCTCGGGCAACCACGCCTGACCGGTGTACTGGAACCGCCCAAGGTTTGAGGCCTTGGGGATACCATATTCATCATAGCTGTTGATCGCGACCGCCGCACCACTGCTGTCGGTCACAGCGATGACACTACCCTGATGATCAGTATGCAGCCAGCGCGGGCTGGCCAACCCGCTGCCTTCGTACGACACGACCGGATCGTCGACATTTTTCCCGTGCGCATAGCGGCGTAGAAGAGTCCCGACGCCGTCATATTCGGCAACGAGCTCATCGCCGTCATGCAGGAACCGGGTGACGCCAAGGCCGGGGCCGCCGATCTCGTACAATCGGCCCAAGGGATCGTAGCGCAGCGTCGCGATCGTCGTTCCGTCCGGCAGGCCCGTCCAGACAAGACGGTTCTCGACGTCATAGATGTAGCGCCTGGTGCCGTCGCCTATGAGATTGCCATTGCCATCGTAGGAATAGGCGGCCGACCCGACGCTCGTATATTGATTGAGGCCGTTCACCGTATAGCGCCGTGCCGCCACGACCCCGTCGTTGAACACATAGTTGCTGTTCGAACGCGTCCGCGACACGATCTGCGATGCCGGTGAGTATCCATAAGTGAAGGCGACATCGTTGGCCGAGCCTGGGAAATCATGCCCCAAGCCGTTCAAACGCCCCGCGGGATCGTAGCTAAACGTCGCATACTGGCTGTATCGCCCGTTTTGCCGATCGCGCAGTCCACGGTTGTTATAGCCATAGGCAACGAGATTGACGTTCAACGCAACCGGCCCTTCGAAGAGCACCGACATCCGGTCGAGACCGTCATAGGAATAGCCGGTCTTGACGAGATCCGGCCAGCTCAGCTGCGTCCTGTTCCCGTTCTGGTCGTGCCAATAGGAGAGCGCGCGCGACACGCCATCCATCGTCATCGTTGAATCGATCGGCCGTCCCAAACCGTCATAGCTGGACGTCAGCCCTTCGCCCGACGTGCTGTCGAACCGGACATAGGTCTGCAGACCTCGCAGATCATATCCATAATAGACGTCGCGCGTGTTGGTCGCGTTCAGCCCCGAGCGTTCCGGAACGATCTTGGCTGTGTTGCGGCCAAGCGCATCATATTGATAGGTAATCGTTGAGCCGTCGCGTTTCCTCAAGCTCGTGCGGCTACCATTCTCGTCATAGCCATATTCTTCATAATCGTCGCCGCTGGCGACGCCGGCCGCCGTTTTCGACGGGAAGGTCCAGCGCACGAGGCGATCGAGGCCGTCATAGCTGTACTTAGCCAACGCCCCATTGGCGTCGGTGACGCTCGCTTGCTTGTCATTGCCTGTATAAGTATAAATGACATAGTCCTGCTGCAGGACCGTCCCAACCGCCTGCTGGACCTTCTCGACCAAGCCTTTGGCGTTATAGACATTGCGAGTGATCCGATCGGGACCACGGGTGCCCTCCGTCCCCAATGTGCACGCACTCACCGGCAGACTGCCGTAAGCCGCCGGGTTCATTCGAACCGCAGTGCACTCGAGATCACCAGCCACAGTATAGCTATACTGTGTTAGTGCGGTCGGCACATTGTCGGTACCTTTGACCGTTTCGCGCAGCTTCCGCCCCGCCAGATCATAGGCGGTTTCGACGCTCGAAAGCACCGTGAAGCTGGTCCAGGCCGATGGAGCAATCGTCTCCGACTGCCAGACGGCGAGTTCGCCCGCTTCGCGCTTGATGAGCAATCCGCGTGCGTCATAGCTGTTTCGGACCGCCTGATATTTGAGCGGACCGGCTCCGTCCGGGTCGGGCGCGATCGTCCCCGTCACCTGACCCTCGAGGTTATAACGGGTCGCGTAGGTATGATCGGAGGGCGCCGATTGAGCCGTCGCCGGCGCGGCAGCGACGGAAGCGCACAAGGCGGCCGCCGGAGCGACGAAGGAAAGGAGCCGCCCGTTCATGGGCACGCTCCCAAGCCGGTCGTGCCTTTGGGCTTCGTCTCGCTGATCTTGTTGCCCTGCCAGTCGTAGCTGTAACAGGTCCGTGCGGGCGCCGCGCCCGTTGCATCTTCGACGGTCCCGCGCAGCTGGAGATTGTTGGGACCGCTGTCGGGTCCATATTCGTAGAGTGTGCGTACCTCGTCCGCTGCGCCCGCCGTGCAGGGAGACGCCGGATTTCCTGTCGCGGCGCTCGTCTTGCACAGGCTCTTCGAGGCGAGCAGCCATATCGGCTGACCGGTCGACACATAGGCGCCGCCCGAGTTTTTGACCCATGCGTTGCGCTGGACATAGCTGTACCGCGTCTGCGGCCGGACGCCGCCGACTGCGGGCCCCGTCTCGGTGAGCACGCCGCCGTGCGCCCGCTCATAGGTAAAGTCGGTCTGGTTGCCCTTTGCATCGATCTTCATGATCGGCTTGTCGCAGAGCTTCGCATCGATGGCGCCCGCGCCGCAACCATTGGGGTAGGGATCGCCATTGCTCGGAAGGCTTGGCAGGAAGGCCTGGCCGACGGTCACCGACCCGGCGGGCATTGCAGCCGGCGTGTTCGGCAGAACGCAGCATTCGTCAAGGGCCGGATCAAGCGGAGCGATCGGATTGGGTGCACCCTTCGGCCAAAAGGAATG
>NZ_DASWTD010000634.1:0-1709 GCF_036402335.1 Sphingopyxis sp.
GCCTGATCGGCAAGGACGGCGAGGGTTACTGCCTCGATTGACGCCGGTCCGGCGACGCATCTTTTTTGATGCTGTCGCCGGATTGTCATCGAACCGGCACGGGAATGGCATGAAAGCCTGTCATGGGCGGCCCCGGATCAACATTGTCCGGGGAATCCATTCGCATGGCAAGCCTACCCAATCGCAAGATCGCCGCCGCCGTCGTCCGCGAGGATGGCGCGCGTAAGCAGCGCCTGCTCGACCGCGCTTTCTCCTTTGCTTTCAAGGGACTGGTCTATGCCCAGATATGGGAGGACCCGGTCGTCGACATGGAGGCACTGGCGATCGAGCCCGGCAACCGAATCGCGACGATCGCGAGCGGCGGCTGCAACGTCTTTTCCTATCTCGTCGCCGATCCGGCAGAGATCGTCGCGGTCGACCTCAACACCGCGCATGTCGCGCTGAACAACCTCAAGCGCGTGGCGATCCAGCGGTTGCCCGATCATGCCAGCCTGCACCGTTTTTTTGCCGACGCCGACAACAGCCTGAATATCGCGGACTATCGTGCCTTCGTCCGTCCGCATCTCGACGAGACGAGCCGGCGGTATTGGGAGGGACGCGACCTTGCGGGGCGGCGGCGCATCAACGGTTTTGCGCACGGCCTCTACAAGCGCGGGCTGCTCGGCAGCTTCATCGGGCTCGCGCATCTCGTTGCGCGGATGCACCGCATCGATCCGCGCCAGTTCCTCGCGGCAAAAACGGTCGAGGAGCAGCGCGCGATCTTCGAGGAAAAATTCGCACCCTTCTTCGATCGCAAGTTCATCCGCTGGGTCACCGACCAGCGTTCGTCGCTTTTCGGGCTCGGCATTCCGCCGGCGCAATATGATGCGCTTGCAGGCGGCAAGCCGATGGCCGACGTCCTGCGCGCACGGCTCGAAAAGCTCGCGTGCGATTTTCCGCTCGAGGAGAATTATTTCGCATGGCAGGCGTTCGGGCGCGGCTATGGCAAGGGAACTGTCGCGTCGCTGCCGCCCTATCTGCAGGCCGCCAGTTATGACGCGGTCCGGGCCCGCGCCGCACGGGTGACGATGCTCCACGCGAACATGACCGACATGCTCGCCTCGGCCGGCGATGCCAGCTTCGATCGCTATATCTTCCTCGACGCCCAGGACTGGATGACCGATGCGCAGCTGGCCGCGCTGTGGGGCGAAGTCACGCGCACCGCACGGCCCGGCGCTCGCGTGCTGTTCCGCACCGCGGCCGAGCCGAGCCTGCTGCCGGGACGGCTTCCCGATGCGCTGCTCGATCGCTGGGATTATCGCGCTGCCGAATCGCTCGACTATACGCGGCGTGACCGCTCGGCGATCTATGGCGGGGTCCATCTCTATATATTGAAAGACTGATCATGGCGGCGGGGGAGGGGCATGCCGCGCTGATGGATGGCGTGTATCGCGGCCAGCGTCATATCTATGACCTGACGCGCAAATATTATCTGCTCGGGCGCGACCGGCTGATCGACGATCTGGCACCGCCGGTCGGCGGGCATGTGCTCGAAATCGGCTGCGGTACCGGGCGCAACCTGATCGCCGCGGCGCGATGCTGGCCCGGCGCGCATTTCCACGGCATCGACATTTCGGAAGAGATGCTGAAGACGGCGCGTGCGTCGATCGCCCGTGCCGGGCTGACGCGGCGCGTGAGCGTCGCACAGGGCGACGCGACCGGCTTCGATC
>NZ_DASWTD010000635.1:0-4827 GCF_036402335.1 Sphingopyxis sp.
GCGGCAGGCGATTTCACCGCGGTTGGCGATCAGGATTTTCTTGAACATCGGTCTCAATATTCCTCGATGAGGGATTTCAATTGTGCGGTGCGCGCCTCGGTCAGCTGCCTCTGACATCCGCTGATCACCATCGGTTCAGCCGATCCTCCGCGCATCGTATAGCCCTCGCTGGCGCATTGCTTGTCACGGTAGGACAGCCACGCGCGCTGCGCGGCGAGCAGCGTGTCGAAATAGCCCGGGCGATCGTCCTGCGTGCGGTCGAAATCCTTGTCGATTTCCTTCATGCGCGCCGAGGTCACCTTCCATTGCGCATTCATCGCCGCATCGGCACGCTCGAACTCCTTGTACGCGCAAGCATTGAGCTCGAACTGCGCCATGGCATTGTCGCAATCGATTTCGGGATCGGCGGCCGTCGCGGACAGCAGTAACAGCGAAGCGAATATCATTCGGTCGTCTCCTTTGGCGCCGGCACACCGGCATCGGTACGATAGATGCGTTTGATCTGCCGCGCCCACACCAGCATCAGCATGAGCGCGCCGATCCAGAGCAGGTTTTCCGCCCACAGCGGCCCGCCCGCGCCCGCCGCGGTGCCGAGCCGCACGCCTTGCATGCGGTTTGCCGTGATGCCGAACGCACAGGAGGCGGGCAGCAACAGGACCGAGATCAGAAGGGCGACAAGCGGCTTGCGGGTCATGGCTTTTGGGCTTTGGCGGGCAAATTCTCGCCCTCCCAATGCAGCAACTCGTACCGGCCGTCGGTCTTTCGGCGCGACAGGTAAAAGATGCCGGAGGCGTCGCTTACGGGTTTGAAATAAGTTCCGACGTAACAGGTCGTGCTCTCGTCCGGTGCGGCATGGACCGTTTCGAACGCCGTCCCCCTGCGCGTCTCGAGCTTTCCCAGTATCTCCGCATTCTGCAGCCACCCCGGAAGGTCAGGGTCATTCACGGGTTTGCCGCGCACCTGCTCGAAGTGGAAGGCGCCTTTGACCAGCCGGACGTCGGGATCGGTCTTGATCCGTTCGATCCGTTCGTGAACGGGGCGCATGTCCATGGAGCAAGCCGCCGCCGGGGAGCCCGCCAGCGCCCCTAAAGTCGCCGCCAGGATGGAGGCGCCCGCCCTGATCATTCGGCGGCTTCCATCCGCATCGGCTCTTCGCTCACCATCGGCTTGAGGCCGAGCTTGGTGAACAGCGCCGCGTCGGCACTGTCGCCGCGGTTGCCGGTGGTCAGCAGCTTGTCGCCGGTGAAGATGCTGTTCGCACCGGCCATGAAACACAGCGCCTGTGTCGCTTCCGACATGCTCTCGCGCCCCGCCGACAGGCGCACCATGCTCATCGGCATCGTGATGCGCGCGACCGCCACGGTGCGGACGAACTCGATCTCGTCGATCTGCGCGAGCGGCGTGTCGGCGAGCATGTCGCCGAGCACGGTGCCCTTGATCGGGATCAGCGCGTTGACCGGGACGCTTTCGGGATGGCGCGGCAGGGTCGCGAGCGCGTGGATGAAGCCGACGCGGTCGCCGCGCGTCTCGCCCATACCGACGATCCCGCCCGAGCAGACGTTGATCCCGGCGCTGCGCACTTCCTCGAGCGTGTCGAGCCGGTCCTGGAAGGTGCGGGTCGAAATGATATTTTCGTAATTCTCCGGACTCGTGTCGATATTATGGTTATAATAGTCGAGCCCCGCGACAGCGAGTTGCTGCGCCTGCTCCTTGCTGAGCATGCCGAGCGTCATGCAGGTTTCCATGCCCATCTGGCGCACGCCCTCGATCATCTCGACGATCGCGGGCATGTCGCGTTCCTTGGGGTTGCGCCATGCCGCGCCCATGCAGAAACGCTGCGAGCCGGCGTCCTTGGCCTCAGCCGCCGCCTGGAGCACCGCGCGCACGTCCATCAGCTTGGTCGCTTTCAGCCCGGTGTCGGCATGCGCCGACTGCGAGCAATAGCCGCAATCCTCGGCGCAGCCGCCGGTCTTGATGCTGAGCAGGGTGCACAGCTGCACCTCGCCGCGCGCGTGGTGGCGGCGGTGGACGCCCTGCGCCTCCCACATCAATTCGTCGAACGGCAGGTCGAACAGTTCGGCGATCTCCTCGCGCGTCCAGTCGTTGCGCGAATATTCGCCCTGCTCGGCGGAACTGGAAAGGCTCATTGGTTGTAACCCTTTGCTTTGATTATTTGCAGAAGCGCGCGAGCGCCGCGTCGTAGAATTCGAAAGGCGGCGTTTCGCCGGACAGCGGCTGATAATTGCCGTCGGCCCATGGGCGCCGGTCGCCATAGGGCACGGTCACCTGACGGCGATCGGCCTCGCTGCCATATTTGCCGACATCATAGAGGGTCAGATCGATATCGGCCTCGGGATCGTCGCAGTTGAGGCGAATGATCCCCTTGTTCACAAATTTGTCGGCGGTTTCGAAATAGACGTCGCGCCACGGGCCGTCGGATTGTTCGAGGCGGCCGTACCAGTTGGTAAAATAGACGTCGTCGAGGTCCTGTTTGTAGATCCACTCGACGGTCACATCGGGCCGATACTCGCTCGCTTTGCTCGCCGATTCGGCGTGCGCCGTCGCGCCCGTCATCGCAGCGGCTCCTGCAAGCATCAGTCCCAGCATCCGGTTCATGCGGCATCCTCCAATGGTGGCATATTGTGGCCGAGCAGGCGCAGCACGTCGGCGGCGCATTCGACCACGTTCGAGCCGGGCCCGTAAATCCCCTGCACCCCTGCGTCACGCAGATATTGATAGTCCTGCGGCGGGATCACACCGCCCGCGATCACCTTCACATCGCCGCGCCCGGCCTCTTTCAGCTTGTGGATAAGTTCGGGGATAAGTGTCTTGTGCCCGGCGGCAAGGCTCGATGCGCCGACGACGTCGACGCCTGCGTCCAGCGCAAGCACCACCGTCTCTTCGGGAGTCTGGAACAGTGGTCCCGACACGACGTCAAAGCCCATGTCGCCGAATGCCGAAGCGATGACGTTGGCGCCGCGATCGTGGCCGTCCTGCCCCATCTTGGCGACAAGCAGCTTGGGTTTGCGTCCCATCCGCCGTTCGACCGCCTTCACGCCGTCGAGCACCTGCTGCCAGCGGCTGTCGCCTTCATAGGGCGCAGCGTAGACGCCCTTCACCGGGGTTGGCTGGGTGCCGTAGCGTTCGAAGCTTTCTTCCATCGCCGAGCTGATTTCGCCGAGCGTCGCGCGGGCGCGAGCCGCTTCGACGGCATGCGCGAGCAGGTTGTTCTCGATCGATTGTTCGCCCGCCGCCGCATCGCGCAGCGCCTTGAGCGCCACCTGACAGGCGGCTTCGTCGCGGCTCGCCTTGGTCTTGTTGATCCGCGCGACCTGTGCCTCGCGGACCTTGGTGTTGTCGACCTCGAGCGTTTCGAGCAAATCCTCGTCCTTCAGGCGATATTTGTTCACCCCGACGATTACATCGTCGCCGCGGTCCACCCGCGCCTGCCGCGCGGCGGCGGCCGTCTCGATCATCGCCTTGGGCCAGCCCGCAGCAACGGCCTTCGCCATGCCGCCTTCCTTCTCGACGCGCTCGATAATCTCCCACGCCTTGTCGACCAGTTCCTGCGTCAGCGCCTCGACATAGTAAGAGCCGCCCAGCGGATCGACGACCTTGGTCATTCCGGTCTCTTCCTGGATGACGATCTGGGTGTTGCGCGCGATGCGCGCCGAGAAATCGGTCGGCAGCGCGATTGCCTCGTCGAGCGCGTTGGTGTGCAGCGACTGCGTTCCGCCCAGCATCGCCGCCATCGCTTCGATCGTCGTGCGCATCACATTGTTGTACGGGTCCTGCTCGGTCAGGCTGACCCCCGACGTCTGGCAGTGCGTGCGCAGCATCTTGCTGCGCTCGTCCTTCGCGCCGAGATTGGTCATCACGCGGTGCCACAGCACGCGCGCGGCGCGCAGCTTCGCGATTTCCATGAAGAAGTTCATGCCGATCGCGAAGAAGAAGGACAGGCGCCCGGCGAATTTGTCGATGTCGAGCCCCGATGCGACGCCATAGCGCACATATTCGGCGCCATCGGCAATCGTGAAGGCCAACTCCTGCACCTGCGTCGCGCCGGCTTCCTGCATATGATAGCCGCTGATCGAGATACTGTTGAACTTCGGCATCTCACGGCTCGTGTAGCCGAAAATGTCCGAGATGATCCGCATGCTCGGCTCGGGTGGGTAGATATAGGTGTTGCGGACCATGAACTCCTTGAGGATGTCGTTCTGGATGGTCCCGTCGAGCAATTTGCGCTCGACCCCCTGCTCCTCGCCCGCGACGATGAAGAAGGCGAGTATGGGGATCACCGCGCCGTTCATCGTCATCGAGACCGACATCTGGTCGAGCGGGATGCCGTCGAAGAGGATCTTCATATCCTCGACGCTGTCGATCGCGACGCCCGCCTTGCCAACGTCGCCGACGACGCGCGGATGGTCGCTGTCATAACCGCGGTGCGTCGCGAGGTCGAAGGCGACCGACAGGCCCTTCTGGCCTGCGGCGAGGTTGCGGCGATAGAAGGCGTTCGATTCCTCGGCGGTCGAGAAACCCGCATATTGCCGGATCGTCCACGGCCGCCCCGCATACATCGACGCCCGCACCCCGCGCGTGAAGGGCGCGAAGCCGGGCAGCCCCGGATCGGCCTGTACATCCTCGGCGGTGTAGAGCGGCTTGACGTCGATCCCTTCGGGCGTCGCCCAGGTGAGGTCCTTGCCCTTCACTTCCTTGTCGGCGGCGGCGGCCCATTGGTCGAGGGTGGGTTTGTCGGTCATATGCAGTCTCTAGGTTGTGATCCCCGGCGAAAGCCGCGGCCTCGTGCAGTCATGGGCCCCGGCTTTC
>NZ_DASWTD010000636.1:0-10548 GCF_036402335.1 Sphingopyxis sp.
GTCCGATCGCGTCGGCGGGGTGACGCACATGGCGGGCTATGTGAAATATGGTCTGACCGGGGGGGTGATCATTGCAGTCACCGTGCTCCTTTCCTCGCTCGGTACGCATAAGGAAATTCCGTATCTGACGCAGGCGCCGGATCAGCCCTTTTCGGGTCGCGATCTGCTGCGTGAGGTGGCGTCCGCCTTTACCAACCGCAACTTTGCCGCGATCATGATCGCGGCGCTTTTCTCGGGCATGAACGCGGGCATTTCCGGCGGCCTCAGCGTATATTTCAACCTGTATTTTTTCGAACTCACCACCGATCAGATTTCGGTCCTTATCGGTCCGGTGCTGCTCGCATCGCTGGTCGGCGTGTTCGTCGCACCGCTTTGCTCGCGCCGGTGGGGCAAGAAGCCGGTGGTCATGGTCAGCTTCGCGCTCGCCATCGTCACGTCGACGATGCCGATCGGCCTGCGCCTGCTCGGCATCTTGCCCGGCAACGACTGGCCATGGCTGTTGACCTTCCTCGTGGTCGAGACCTTCTTTGCGACGACCATGGTTCTCATCGGTCTCGTCGTGAGCACGTCGATGCTGGCCGACGTTGTCGAAGACAATGCGGTGCGCACCTCGACCCGTTCCGAGGGCCTGTTCTTCGCGGCCAATTCGGTGCTGAGCAAGAGCGTTACCGGACTTGGAACGCTGGTATCCGGGCTGATGCTGACGTGGATCGATTTCCCCGTCCATGCGAAGCCGGGGGCCATCGACCCGGCACTCATGCACCAACTGGGCTATGTCTATGTGCCGATCGGCGTGACGCTCAGCCTGTTGTCGCTTTATACGCTCAGCTTCTTCAGCATCGATCGCGCGACGCACCAGGCCAACCTCTCGAAGCTGGAGGCGGCGGCGCTGGCGGAAGTCGGGACGATCGAAAGCGGCGGACCCGTGCCGCCGCCAGCAGCGACCTTCGGGACCGTTCCGGCCATGGCGCGGCCGGCCACCGACGCATGAAAGAAAGCGACAGTTCGATGATTGACGTCCAATGCCGCAGCACGATCACCGACCGTTTCCGCAAAGATGGTTTCGCGATCGCCGACGGCCTTGCCGATGCGCCGCTTCTCGAGGACATGCGCGCCGTCTACGACGCCATGCTCGACGGTTCGATACCCTGTCCGGGCACCGATCGCGAACTCGGCGGACTGACACGGCAGATCATGCTGCCGCACCTCCATCATCCGCTGTTCGCCCGGAACGCTGCGGTCGACCGCGCCAGGGAAATTGCGGTGGATCTGATCGGGTGCGCGGACCCGCAGTTCTTTTTCTCGATGCTCATCTTCAAACCGCCCGGCCATCCCCACGAAACACCCTGGCACATGGATATGGCTTATGCGGCTATGCCGATGACGCCCGCGGGAACGAGCTGGCCCAACGATGTCGTCGCACAATTCTGGCTGGCACTGGATAACGTCGACGGGGATATGGGTTGCATGCAATTCATCCCGGGCGTGCAGGACGGATCCATGCCGCCGCACCATGTTGCCTCGGGAGCCCCCGACGATGACGGCCGTCTCCTCGCGATCGGGGATCCCGCCGCCTGGTTGCCGCTCGACACGGCGGTGAAATGCCCGCTGGCCGCCGGATCGGCGACGGTTCACGGTTATTCGACCCCGCACTATACGGGGCCAAACCGGTCTGCGCGTGGTCGCCGGGCGTATATCTTCAGCTTTGCCGACATGGCGCGTCTGGGGGCTCTGACTGCGCGATGAGCGTAGGTTTTCTGCCGCCTCCTGGCGCGCTAACCGTAGAAACCAGCAAGCTGATCGCCGCGCCGATCGCCGATGTGTGGGCGATCCTGATCGGGTTCGATGCTTATGGAGAATGGAATACCCAAATCCCGCGCATCGATGGCGTGGCGGCGGCTGGCTCGATCATCGTCTTGTGGCCCGCGAACGAAGGCGAAAAGACCGTCAGGGTCGAGGCGCTTGAACCATACAGGATGCATTGGGTCGGAAGCGCTGAAAACCCTGCAGATTTTCGAGGCGATCATTATTTCGGGCTCGAACCCGTCGGTGCAAGCAACACGCTCCTCGTGCACCGCGAGTTCTTCAGCGGACGCTTTGCCGCCACTATCCTGGCGGCGTATGGGGAAATGATCCGCGCCAGCTTCGAGGGTTTCAACAGAAGCTTGCAAGCGGTAGCCGAGCAGAGGCGAGATGGTTGAGCTGAGGTCAGCGTGACCGAATGTCGGCGTTAGCGATCGTCCGCGCTGCCTCGGTGTCGGTGGGAAAGTGATAGCAGCAGATCACGCGGCTCAGCGCATAATCGCGTTCGCGTTCGCGTTCGGGGATCAGCGGCGCGCGCGCCGGCGCAACTTCGGTGAGGAGCAGCGCGGTAGTTCAGCCATATACGGTGTGTCCCGATGGGTGAGAGGATCTGCCGCGCGGCACCGGATTGGGGGCCGGGAGGGGACTGCTGCCGCAGCGGCGGTTCGATGAACGTCGATTATCGGGGTGCGATCTCGATCGTCCGAAGGCATCGTCGAAGCGGGGGCCCTCTGCTCGTATGTGCAACGCCGTTGACGTGACGAAGCCGTCGCCGGGGAGTGACCGCTTAACAGGATCCGTGCCGCAAAGCGGTCCGGCCGCAAGCGGCCACCATGTCTTGGGCTTACCCGATGGCGGTCTTAACCCCAGCCGCCGCCCAGTGCCTTGAACAAATCGACCCGTGCCGAACCCAGTTGCTGTTCCGACTCCGCCAGCGTGGCGCGCGCGTCGATCAGCGATTGCTGCGCGATGACGGTGTCGAGCAGCGATACCGATCCGGCACGATAGCGGGCTTGCGCCAAATCGTAGGTGCTCTGCGCGCGGTCGCGTGCCTCGGTCAGCGCGGCGTGACGCTGCTGCCCCGCGTCGTATCGCGCGAGCGCCTGCTCGACTTCCTTCAGCGCGCCGATCACCTTGCCGTCGAACGTTGCGAGCGATGCGTCGCCCTGTGCTTCGGCCTGTTTGACGCGCGAGCGCGCGACCGCGATGTTCGGAAAACTCCACGACAGCAGCGGGCCCAGTGAAAAGCTGAAGCTGTCGCTGCCCTTTATGTCGTCGTTGCGCAGGAAATTGCCGTTCGCGCCGAACTGGATGCGCGGGTAGAGATCGGCCATCGCCACGCCGATGCGCGCGGTGTCGGCGGCGAGGCGGCGCTCGGCTTCGCGCAGATCGGGGCGGCGGCGGAGCAGGGCGTTGCCGTCGCCGACCGGAAGTGTCGCCACCGGCGCCGGAATCCGGATGCAACTCTGGACCTCGGTGGGGATCTCGCCCGGCTGGGCCCCCAGCAAGGCCGCGAGTTCGAGCAAGGCGACGCGGCGCCGGCCTTCGACCTCGGGAATCGCTGCGCGCGCCGTGGCGACCGTGCCCGCGGCGCGCTCGACCTCCAGCAGCCCGACCGATCCGGCGCGCTGCTGCGCGGTCACGATGCGCAGGCTATTCTCGGCGGTGGCGAGCGAGGTGCGGGCAATCGCCACCGAAGCGCCAAAGGCGCAGGCGTCGCCATAGGCGCGCGCGGTTTCGGCGGCGACGGTCACGCGGACGGCATCGCGGACCGCCTCGACCGCTTCCGCATCGGCGCGGGCCGCGCGGATCGCGCGGCCGACCCGGCCGAACAGATCGACTTCCCACGCGATGGCGAGTCCACCGCTATGGGTCCATTGTTTGTCGTCGGCGGGCTGCGCAAAGCCGCCCGCGGCGCTGCCATAGCTGGTTCCGCCGCTGAGGTCAGTCGTCGGCAGGCGTCCGGCACGCGCCTCGCCCAGAACGGCGTCGGCCTTCGCCAGATTGGCGTCCGCGACCCGCAAGTCGGTGTTCGCCGCGAGCGCGCGTTCGATCAGGCGGTCGAGAACGGGATCGTTGTAGAGGCGCCACCAATGATCGGGCAGTTCGGCCGCGCTGTCGACACCGGCCGTGGCGGTCGTAAACGCGCCCGCCGCCTTCGCCACGGGTTGCGGCGGCTCATAATGCGGGCCGACGGCGCAGCCGGCGGTGGTGAGGGAGAGCAGGAAAAGCAGCTTACGCATATGCAACCTCCGCCGCCGCCAGTTCGGTTTCGCGCGCGCTGTGCGATGCCGCGCGATGATCCCTGGCGATCAGGCTGTAGACGGTGGGAAGGACGAACAGGGTGAACAGCGTGCCGACCAGCATCCCCATCACGACGACGATGCCGATCGCGAAGCGGCTGGAAGCGCCCGCGCCATTGGCGAACAGCAACGGGACGAGCCCCGCGACCATCGCCGCGGTGGTCATCAGGACGGGACGCATACGAACCGCCGCCGATTTGCGGATCGCGGCGATCCGGTCGAGGCCCTCGTGCTTCTGGATCTGGTTGGCAAAGGACACCATCAGGATGCCGTGTTTCGAAATCAGCCCGATCAGCGTCACCAGTCCGATCTGCGTATAGATGTTGAGCGTCGTGTAGCCGAGCCACAACGGCACCAGCGCCCCGCAGATGGCGAGCGGCACGGTGACGAGGATGACCAGCGGATCGCGGAAGCTTTCGAACTGGGCTGCAAGCACAAGGAAGATGACGATCAGCGCGAAGCCGAACGAGATCGTGAGCCGGTCGCCTTCGGTAACATATTGGCGGCTGTCCGAAAGCCAGTCGACGCTGGTTCCGGCGGGCAGGGGCTGGCTCTTCAGGAAGTCGACCGCCTGGCCCATCGTGACGCCGGGCGCCAGGATAGCCGAAAGCGTGACCGAGTTCATCTGGTTGAACTGCGTCAGCCGATTGGCCTCGGGACGCATTTCGACCTTGGTGACCGTCGACAGCGGCACCAGCGTGCCCGACGCGGTCTTGATATGATACTGGCCGAGATTGTCGGGTGTCAGCCGCTGCGCCGCGGGAACCTGCGCGATGACGTCGTACGAGCGGTCGTGCCAGTTAAAGCGGTTGACGTAATTTTCGCCAACCATCGTCGCCAGCGTGTCGGCGACGGCTTCCATGGTGATCCCCATTTCGCCTGCCTTGGCGCGATCGATGCTGATCCGCGCTTCGGGGCTGTCGAAGGCGAGGTCGCTGTCAACGAATGCGAACAGTCCGCTTTGCCAGGCTGCGCCCTTCACCCTCTCCAGCGCCGAATAAAGCGCTGTGAAATCGTCCGACGAGCGGATGACCATCTGCACCGGCAACCCGCCGCTCGAAGCGGGGAGGGCCGGGGCCTGAAAGGCGGCGGCATAGACGCCGGTGATGCCGGCGCCCTTGGCGTTAAGTTCGGCCTGGATCGCATCGGCACCGCGTTCGCGATCTTCCCATTCCTTCAGGATGACGCCGCCAAAGCCGTTGTTGAGGCCGTCGGTGCCATTGTCGAACCAGCTGCTGACATATTCGGGCAGCCCGCGGAACAACCGCTCGACCTCGTGGGCGTAGCGTGCGGTGTACTCGACATTGGCATATTGCGGTGCTTTGGTCTGGACGAAGACATAACCCTGGTCCTCCTGCGGCGCGAGTTCGCGCTGCGCGCCGGTGAACAGGATGACGATCGCGCCCATGACGACCGCGCCGACGAGCAGCACCGCGGGGCGTGCCGCAAGCGTCGCGCCGAGCAGGCGGCTGTACCGGTCGGTCGCGCGCTGCATATTATGCTCGATCGCGCGCGATAGCCGACCTTCGTTCATCTGGCTGTGGAGGAGCAGGCTGCTCATCATCGGCGACAGCGTCAGCGCGACCACTCCCGAAACGACGACCGATCCGGCGAGCGTGAAGGCGAATTCGCGAAACAGCGCGCCGGTCAGCCCGCCCATCAGCCCGATCGGGGCATAGACCGCCGCGAGCGTCAGCGTCATGCCGATGACCGGCCCGACGATCTCGCGCGCGCCAAGCAGCGCGGCACGGACCGGCGACAGGCCTTCCTCGATATGCCGGTGGATGTTCTCGACCACGACGATCGCGTCGTCGACGACCAGCCCGATCGCCAGCACCATCGCGAGTAAGGTCAAAAGGTTCAACGAAAAACCGAAGGCCAGCATCAGCGCGGCGGTGCCGACGAGCGACAGCGGGATCGTCACCACCGGAATCAGCACGGCACGCAGCGAGCCCAGAAACAGGAAGATGACGATCACGACGATCACGATCGCCTCGACCAGCGTGCGGCTGACCTCGTCAATCGACGCGTTGACGAAATGCGCGACGTCGAACTGGCTGATTACCTCGACGCCCGGCGGCGCCACGTGCTGCATGTCGGGCACCAATGCCTTGACGGCCTTCACGATTTCGAGCGGATTGCCGCCGGGGGTGGGCGTGATCGCGATGCTGACCGACCGGCGGCCCGATGTCAGCGCGCTGCTGTCGTAATTCTGCCCGCCGATTTCGACGGTCGCGACGTCGCCCAGCCTGACGATGCCGCCATCGACGCGCTTCACGACCATCTGGCGGAAGGCATCCGGATCGCGCAGGTCGGTGCCGGCGGTGATGTTGATCGCGGTGTCGGTGCCCTTCAGGCGGCCCGGCGCCGACTGGACGTTGTTTGCGCGCAGCGCCGCGGCGATATCGCTGGCCGACAGGCCGCGCGCGGCGAGGCGCACGGGATCGACCCAGACCCGCATCGCCAACGTTTGTCCGCCGCTGATTTCGGCCGATGCGACACCGGGAACCGCGGTGATGAGCGGCTGGGCGATACGTGTGGCGAAGTCGGTGATCTGCGGAACGGGCAGGGTGTCGCTGACGAACGCCAGATATTGCACCGCCGACGCGCCATCGGTCATTTTTGTGATGACAGGATCGTTGGCGCCGGCGGGCAGGCGATATTTCACCTGCTGCACCTTCGCCAATATCTCGGTCATCGCGCGGTCGGCGTCGGCGTTCAGCACCAGCTTCGCCTTCACCTGGCTCTTGCCCAGCGTCGAGGTCGAGGTGAGATAGTCGATGCCGTTCGCGGTCGCGATCGCCTGTGCGATCGGTGTGGTGACGAAACCCTGCATCACATCCTGCGTCGCGCCGGGATAGCCGGTGTCGACGACGATCGTCGCGCTTTCCATGTTCGGATATTCGCGCACCGGCAGCGAAAACAGGGCCGCGCCGCCGACGAGCAGGATCAGCAGGCTGACCACCACCGCGAGGATCGGGCGGCGGATGAAGATATCGGTGAAGGCCATCTCAGCGCGCCTCCCCGGCCGGCGCGGCGCGCGCGGGGGCGAGCTTGACCGGCGCGCCGGGCTGGATGCGGAGCTGGCCGTTGATCACGACGACATCGCGCGGGCGGAGACCGCCGGTCACGACGACCCTGTCGCCGAAACGGCGACCCGCGGTGACGGGCACCACTTCCGCGGTGCCGCCGCGGCCCGTCTTGTCCAGCTTCACGCGTGTGACGCTGTCGCCCGATGCCGACGTCTGGATCGCGGTGGCAGGGACGACCAGCGCTCCGGTAATGGGGGGCAGCGCGAGCCGCGCAGTGACATACATGCCGGGCCGCAGCGCAAGGCCGGGGTTGGGCAGCGTTGCCTGCACCATGACGTTGCGGGTGTCCTTGCCGACCTGCGGCTCGATCGCGGTGACGCGGGCGGTGAAGCGACGGTCGGGCCAGGCGTCGGAGATGATGTCGACGCTGGCGCCTGCCTTCAGCCGCGAAAAATCCTGCTGCGGTATGGCGAAATCGACATAGAGGCTGTCGAGCGCGGTCAGCGTCGCCACCGGATCGCCCGGGTTGAGATACTGCCCCGGATTGACCTGCCGGACGCCAAGCGTCCCGGCGAAGGGCGCGCGGAGCTGTTTCTGTACGATCCGGGCATCGATCTGCCGGACTGCGGCATGCGCCTGCGCATGCTCGGCGCGCCGCTGTTCGAGCAGTTCGCGCGGTTCGGCGCCCGACGGCGCCAGTTCGTTCGACCGCGCGAGCTGCAGGCCGGCGAAATCGGCCTTCGCCTGCGCCGCGGCGCGGTCCGCCCGTTCGGGCGCATCGAACAGTTGCACGAGCAGTTCGCCGGTGCCGACGCGCTCGCCGGCGGCGAAACGGATCGCAGTCACGCGTCCGGCCACCTCGGGCGCGAGCACCACCTCGCGGACGGCGCGGAGCGAACCGACCGCTTCGAGCGCCGCCGGCACGTCGGTCGGCACGACCATGATGGTCGAGACCGGTACCGGCTGCATCTGGCCGGGCGCGGTCTCGACCGTCCGGGCGGCCCGCCAAGCGTAGAGGCCGCCTCCGAGCAGGAGCAAGGCAGCCGCGACCGGCAGCACCGCGCGCCAGCGCCGCGCAGGGGTAGGGAGGGATTCGTCGGGATGTTCGGAAGATGACACGGGGAGACCTCATCAAGAATCGACTCATGGTCGAAATTATTGAGAATGATTATTAAATATGCCGGAGCGGGTCAAGAGAGTGGCATCGCGCGGCGGGATGCTGCTAGACTGCGCCGATGTCAGAGAGAGATTTCACTCCCGTCAGGCGGCCGTCGGCGCGGCCCGTCCGCCGGCGTCCGCGTGCGGGCAATGCTATCCTGCGGCCGCCGCGCAAGGCCGATATCCGCCGCGACCAGCTTGTGCAGGCGGCGATCACCCTGCTGGTCGACCGCGGTTTGCCGGAGAGTTCGATCGACGACATTGCAGCACGGGCGGGCGTCGCGAAGGGAACTTTCTATCATTATTTCGCGAGCAAGGCGGACCTGATGGATGCGTTGCGCCAGCACTTCAGCGACGCGTTTGAGGCGCGGGTGGTGGCGGCGGTCGAAGCGCGCCCGCCCGGCGACTGGAACGGCCGGTTCGAGGCGTGGGTCGTCGCGGCGACCGAAGCCTATTTCGATATGCATGCGCTGCACGATGTCGTGTTCCACGGCCCGTCGATGCCGCATCGCCAGTCGATGGACGACACCGATATCGTCGGTCACCTCGCGGCGCTGGTGGCGGCAGGGGAAGCCGACGGCGCATGGCACCTGTCCGGCGGGAAGCCCGTTCAGGTCGCGGCGTTCATCTTTCATGCGCTCCACGGCATGGCCGACGACGCGCTGACGGCGGGACGGCCCGCGGACCAGCTCGGCCCGCTGATCGCGCAGCTTTCGCGGCGTGTGCTCGCCGGCTGAACAGGCCGTTTTGCCGTGATGTACGTACAAGAGATGCTCCGTTCGCGAATCGTGGAGCCTCTCCATAAAAGCTCAACCAAAGTTGAGGTAAAGTGGTAAGTTAGTGCGACCAGCCTTCGACCACGATGAGTGCCTTGGTCTTCGAAGCGGCGCGGCCATAGATTTCCATGCCGTCGCGATAGGCGCCGAAGCCGCCGGGTCTGTCACCGAGGACGAGCATGATCCGCTTCGGCCTTCGGTGTCCATATGGCGTAAACGAGCAACGTCCGCTCTTCCCTGGATGACCACCACAGATCGATCTCAGGCGCAAGCGCTCGGTTTGCGACATGCCAATGCTTTAGAATTCTCCCGCCACGCCAACGCGGACGGCATTGTTGCCGTGTCCCGCATAAGCAAAGCCTGCGGTGAGGGCGAAGGGATTTTCGGTGTCCAGCCGGTGCGCGATCGCGCCGCCGATCGCTTGCGCTTCGCGAAAGGTCGCGCCGTTGAGCGCGTAGCTGGTCCGCCCCGGCTCCGACGGCATCGGAGCATAGCCCATCGCCATCGCCGCGGCGGTGCCCGAGCGGGCGTCGCGCCGGACGCGGCCGAGATCGAAGCTGATCTGTGCCAGATCGCCCGGCCCGAAATCGGCGAGCGCGAGATTGCCTGCGGCATCCGACGTCACATAGCTGACCGGACCGGACTGTGCCGCCCGGCTCGCCGCGGAACCGATCCCGGCCATCGTATAGGTCGAGGCAGTCGATCCGAGCGATATCTGACCCGCCCGGTTCGCGACCGCATTTTCGCCGATGGCGACCGCGCCGGCCGCCGTCGCGCGGGCATTGCTGCCGAGCGCAATCGCCGACTGCCCCTCTGCCACGCTGTCGGCGCCGATCGCCACGGCGGCGAGCCCGGTTGCGCGGTTGTCTGCGCCGATCGCGACCGCGCCACGCCCAGTCGCGAGATTGGGATCGCCGATGGCGACGGCTCCGTCGCCTGAAGCGACATTGCCGAGCCCGATCGCCACGGCCGCGCCGTCGGTCGCCCGGGCTCCGGTCCCGATGGCGACGGCATCATCGCTGCCGGCGTTCGCGCCCGAGCCCATCGCAATCGCGTTCGCGCCGGTCGCGGTCGGCCGGGCGCCGCTGCCGTTGATCGCCATATAGTCGGTACGTGCCAGCGCTTCGTCGGCGCTCGCCTTGGCGATCTGCGCGTTGGCCGAGGCGCTTTCGGCAATCGATCGGGCGAGGTTGGCATTGGTCTGTGCTGCGACTGCGACCGTCTCCGCCTCCGTGGCCTTCATGGCGGCGGCATCGGCCGCGGTCTGGGCATTGTTCGCATTGGTGAGCGCCAGTTCCGCCGTCTGGCGCGTTACCGCGCCGCTCGCGATGGCTTCATTGGCGAGGTCGTGGGCCTCGTTCGCACGCGTCTGCGCGGTGGCGGCCTCGGTGCGCGCAATCGCCGCTTCGCTTGCGGCGCCTTCTGCAGTTGCCTGCGCGGTGGCGGCGTTGGCGAGCGCGGGGTTGGCGGTATTCT
>NZ_DASWTD010000637.1:0-4210 GCF_036402335.1 Sphingopyxis sp.
CAGCGCGGGCGGCAGCGCAAAGCAGGCACGCGATCGAAAGACGCAGGCGATCCTGCCGATCCGCGGCAAGATATTGAACGTCGCGAGCGCCAGTGCGGACAAGATACGTGCCAATCAGGAAATCGCCGATCTCGCGCTCGCGCTGGGCTGCGGAATGCGCAAGGATTGCGACGCCGATCGGCTCCGGTACGAAAAGATCGTGATCATGACCGATGCCGATGTCGACGGGGCGCATATCGCGACCCTGCTGATGACCTTCTTTTTCCAGGAAATGCCCGACATCGTGCGTCGCGGCCATGTCTATCTGGCGCAACCGCCGCTTTATCGCCTCACCGCGGGCAGCACCTCGGCTTACGCGCGCGACGATGCGCACCGCGCCGAACTCGAGGCGACGCAGTTCAAGGGCAAGAAGGTCGAGGTCGGCCGTTTCAAGGGCCTCGGCGAGATGAACCCGAACCAGCTCAAGGAAACGACGATGGACCCCGCGACGCGCAGCATGCTGCGCGTTACGCTGCCGCAGGAATATGAGGAGCGCCACCTCGTCAAGGATCTGGTCGACCGGTTGATGGGCAAGCACCCAGAGCACCGTTTCCAGTTCATCCAGGCCAACGCCGCGACGCTCGACGAGGCGGCGATCGACGCCTAAAAAAAATCGCTCATCCCTGTCAGAAAGTCTCGCGCTCCCCGACTAAATAGGAAGATGAGGACAGGGACTGGAGATTTCGGTTGACCGAGGCCGAGCAGGATCAGGCATTCACCGATGCCGTCGCGCAGTTCGGCGGCGCGATCGCCCGCATGGCACGCGGCTATGAAGCCGATGCCGACCTTCGCCGCGACCTCGAACAGGATATCCAGGTCGCGCTCTGGCAAAGCTTCGCCCGGTTCGACGGTCGCTGCTCGCTCAGCACGTGGGTCTGGCGTATCGCGCACAACCGCGCGACCTCGCATATCATCGCGCGGCGGCGGCACACCCGGCGGGGCTGGACCAATATCGAAGAGATCGAGTTGCCCTCCGACGACCCGACTCCGTTCGACCGCGCGACCAGCGAACAGGCCATGGCGCAAATCCTGTCGATCATCGACCGCCTCGATCCGCCCGACCGGCAGATATTGTTGCTCTATCTCGAAGGCGTCGAGGCGACAGAGACCGGCGAGATCACCGGGGTTTCGTCCGATACCGTCGCCACCAAAATCCATCGTTTCAAGGCGATGCTGACGCGCCGCTACGCCCAGCCGGGAGATGCATCATGACCCGCCCCGACGATGACAGCCTGCACAGCCTGTGGCTGGGTGATGGCGTTGCCCTCGAGCCGCTTCCGCTCGCCGAAGTCAAATCGCGTGCCGCTGCATTCAGCCGCGCGATCGGCAAGCGCAACCGCCGCGAATATATCGCCACCGCCTTTGTCACGCTCATTTTCGGCCTTTACGCGCTGATCCTTCCAGGCATGCTGCTCAAGATCGGCAGCCTGCTCGTAATCGCCGGAGGCTTTGTCATGGCCTTTCAGCTCTCGCGGCGCACGTCGAGGGCCGATGTCGGCGCCGAAGCGGCCGATGTGCGTGCCTGCTACCGGGCGAGGCTCGTGACCGAGGAGCGGATGCTGGCGAGCGTCGGGCTCTGGTATATTGGTCCGTTTATTCCCGGCCTCGTCGTTTTTCTGGCCGGGCTTGCCCAGACCGGGCGGTTGGGCGGTGTATCCGGTTTCGCTGCCTTTGCAGCATTTCCGGTGCTCGTCTGCCTCGGCATCTGGTTGCTCAACCGGCGTGCGGCAGCCATGCTTCGCAAACAGATCGAGCGGCTCGACGCTGCGATGCCTGCGATCAAAGGAGAATTGGAATGACCCGGTTTTTACCAGCAGCGGCTATCGCAGCGGCGATCGTACTGGGCACCCCGTCACCGGCTTTCGCAGTCCAGCCGCCCGAAGCGGCGGCGCCCGCTGCGCAGACGGCGTTCGACAGGCGCGCGGCCCAACTGGTCGACCTGTTTGCAGGCAAAATTGCCTTCGCCGATTATTTCGCTCCCTCGTTTCAGGCCGCCGTCCCCGAACCCCGGTTCGACGAATTCAGCGCCGGCCTGATCGCGCAATATGGCCAGCCGGTCGCGGTCGACAAGGTGACCGCAACCGGCGACCGATCGGGCACGGTCCTGCTGCGCTTCGAAAAGGGCGTCGCGACGGTGGTACTCGACGTAGGAACCGCCGCCGACGAGCGCGTCACCGGCCTGCGCGTGACCGGCGTTGCCGTGACCAACGACAGCCTCGACAAGGTCGCTGCGGAAATTGCGGCACTGCCCGGACAAGCGGGCTTCCTCGTCGCCGAACTGGGCGAAGCGGGCATTCGCCCCCTCGCCGCGTCCAATGCCGACCGCCAGTTCGCGATCGGCTCGACAATCAAGCTCTACATTCTCGACGAACTCGCGGCGCAGGTCGCGGGGGGCAAACGCAAATGGTCCGATGTCGTGCCGCTGTCGCATTTCAGCTTTTCGTCGGCGGGAACGGCGAACTGGCCCGCTGAAACACCGGTGACGCTACAAACGCTGGCAAACTGGATGATCTCGGTCAGCGACAACGGCTCGACCGATACGCTGATCCACCTGCTCGGCCGAGCGCCGATCGAGGCGCGGATGCGCGCCGCGGGACACAGCGATCCGTCGCGCAACATTCCCATGCTCACGACGGTCGAAGCCTTCGCGCTCAAGGGCAATAACTTCAGCGATCTGCGCCCGCTCTTCATCAAGGGCGACGATGCCGCGCAACGGCAATTGATCGAAAGCAACCGGAGCCGCCTGACCCTCGCCAATGTCGACGGCGTGAGCTTTACCGACGGACCGCGATTCATCGACAGCCTCGAATGGTTTGCCAGTCCGAACGACATCGCACGGCTGATGGTCGATCTGCGCGCGCGCCGGTCGAAGACTTTGCTCGAAGCGATGGCGATCAACAATGGCGTCGGGCCCGTCGCCGCCGCCGACTGGACATATCTCGGTTACAAGGGCGGGTCGGAGAACGGCGTGCTGTCGATGAGCCTGCTCGGGCAACGCAAGACCGACGGCAAATGGTTCGTCGTCACCGCAAGCTGGAACAATCCCGACGCCAATGTCGATACCGGCCCGTTGATCGGGCTTGTCACGCGATTGCTCGCGCTGGCAGCGAAATGATCAGGCGGTCAGCGCCGCGACCAACGCCTTGACCTTGGCCTGCCGCCACTGCGGCGTCGGCGCGACCAGCCAGTAACCGCGCTTGACGCTAACCGTATCGCCGATCTGCCGCACACGTCCTGCGGCGATATCGGCCTCGGCAAGCATCGCGGGCACATTGGCCTGCCCCAGACCGTTGGCGGCAGCGTCGATTGCGAGCCCGGCGTCGCCGAGACGCAGCGCCGGCTCGCCGTCGCCTGCCGGGCAGCCCGGCCAGGCGATGCGGGTATCGCTGTTGCTGCCAGGCCCCGCGACGGTGACCATCCGGGCATCGGCAAGTGCCACGCCTTCATGCTCGCCGACACCGTCGGTCCAGAAGATCGCTAGGTCGAGGTTCGCTTCGGTAAAATCGATACCGCTATCCGCCGATACCAGGGTGAAACGCACATCGGGCGCCTGCTGGCTGTAACGCGCAAGCCGCGGTGCGAGCCATTTGGCGGTCAGATCGCGCGGCGCGGCGATCGTCAGCGACTGCGACGATTGTCCCGCCTGCATCGCACGCACCGATTCCTCGAACTGCAGGAAGCCCTGGCGCAGTGCGTCGAGCCCTGCATCGGCCTCGCCCGTAAGTTCGAGCCCTTTCGGCGTGCGGCGAAACAGCACGACGCCGAGCATGTCCTCGAGCGCCCGGATCTGTTGCCCGACCGCGGCGGGGGTCACCGCCAGCTCATCGGCGGCGCGCGTGAAGCTCAAATGCCGGGCAGCGGCGTCGAAGACGCGGAGCGCGTTCAGGGGCAGGTGGGTGCGCTTCATGACGCCGTCGCAGGCGCCACGAGCGGGAAATGCGGGATCGCCACGAGCAACTGCGATCCGTCACCGAGTTCCATCGCGTAGCTCCCCACCATCGATCCTTCGGGGGTCGGCAACGGACAACCCGAAACATAGTCATAGGCGCCGCCCGGGACGATGAGCGGCTGTTCGCCGACGACGCCCTCACCCTCGACTTCGCTGATCTGGCCGCGTCCGTCGCTGATCCGCCAGTGGCGGCTGATCAGCTGTACGGCCTCCTCGCCGTGG
>NZ_DASWTD010000638.1:0-2355 GCF_036402335.1 Sphingopyxis sp.
GATCCCGACGGCAACAATATCGAGGCGGTCTATCATGGCGAGCATGAACGCAGCGCGCCGTCGGTCGAGATCCGCTTTTAGGGCGCCGTCGCCACGGGGTCAGCTGTCGAGGAACGCGGCGACGGCGTCGAGGCCATAGTCTTCGGTAACGAAGCTTTGTCCGATACCGCGCGTCAGGATCAGCGGCAGCTTGCCGCCGCGCACCTTCTTGTCGTGCGCCATATGGCCGGCAAGCGTCACCCCGTCGCTGTTCACACCGGCGCTCGCGAGGCTGTGCGGCAGGTCGACACTCGCCAGATGGGCGCGCACCCGCTCGGCGTCTTCGGGCGCGCAAAGACCCTTGGCGGCCGAGAATTGATGCGCGAGGACCATGCCCGCCGCGACCGCCTCGCCGTGGAGGAGGCGGTCCGAATAGCCCGTCTCGGCCTCGAGCGCGTGGCCGAAGCTGTGTCCGAGGTTGAGCAGCGCGCGAATGTCCTGCGTCTCGCGCTCGTCGGCGGCGACGATGCGCGCCTTGGCGGCGACGCTGTGCGCGATCGCGCGCGCGCGCGCCGCACTGTCGCCGACGAGCAGCGCCGCGCCATTCGCCTCGCACCAGGCGAAGAAATCGGCGTCGTCGATCAGGCCGTATTTGACGACCTCGGCATAGCCGGCGCCCAGTTCGCGGCGCGGCAGCGTTTCGAGCGTCGTCGGATCGATCACGACGAGCGCGGGCTGGTGAAAGGCGCCGATCAGGTTCTTGCCCGCGGGGACGTTGATCGCGGTCTTGCCGCCAACGCTGCTGTCGACCTGCGCCAGCAAGGTGGTCGGGACCTGGACGAAGTTGCAGCCGCGCTTCACGACGCTGCACGCGAAGCCGACGAGGTCGCCGATCACGCCGCCGCCGAGCGCGATCACATGGTCGCTGCGTTCGATGCCTTCGCCGATCAGCCACTCGGTCAGGCGCGCGAGCCCGGCCCAGCTTTTCGTGCCTTCGCCCGGCTCGAGCACGAAGGACGAGAAGGAAATGCCTTCGTTGCCGAGCGCCGCCCCGACGCGGTGCAGATAATGGTCGGCAACATGGCGGTCGGTGACAATCATCGTGCGCGGGCGCTTCAGCAGCGGTGCGACATGGCGGCCGATCTCGTCGAGCAGTCCGTCGCCGATCAGGATCGGATAGCTGCGGCTGCCAAGGTCTACGGTCAGGCTTTGCATGTCGCCAACGCCTCCAATATCGCGCGCACCGTATGGTCGTGCGGGGTGCTTGCCGAACTGACGCGCAGATGCGCTTCGGCGTAGATGGGATTGCGCACCGCAGCGAGCTCGCGGAGCACTTCGCCGGGATCGCGATCCTTCAGAAGCGGGCGGTGGCTGCGGCGCCCGACGCGCTCGACGAGCGTCGGGATATCGGCATCGAGCCAGATACAGAGGCTGTCCCTGAGGATCAGCGCGCGCGTTTCGTCGTTGATGAAGGCGCCGCCGCCGGTCGCCAGCACCATCGGTTTTCCGGCCAGGAGGCGCGTGATCACGCGGCGCTCGCCGTCGCGGAAATGCGCCTCGCCGAAGCGCGCGAAAATATCGGAGATCGTCATGTCGGCGGCACGCTCGATCTCGTCGTCGGCATCGGCGAAGCGCATGCCCAGCCGCTGTGCAAGGCGGCGGCCGATCGTCGATTTTCCCGACCCCATCAACCCGACGAGCACGATCGACCGGTCGCGGATCGACGCGGGGATGGCAGCAGCCGGGCTTTTCGGGTTTCGCGACATGGTGCGCGCGGCTATACCGCCCAAGGCGCGCGGGACAATGTTTTTGCTGCAGGCGCGTAATGAGACAGACGGTGGGCATTGGATATTGCGCGCACGGGGCAGATCGGGAAAAGGCCGCTGGATTGCACGTTTGATCGTGCTGGCGCTGGTGCTGGTGGCGTTCTTTCTGTTCCTGCTGTTCCTGGGCCGGCCGATCGAGCCGCGAATGATTGAGGTGGACGTGACCGACAAGATTGCCGAAAGCACGCTGCGATGAAGCTGAAATCTCTCTCGCTGATGCTCGGCCTGTCGGGCACGGCTCTCGCCGCCGTGCTGGTGTTGCCCGCGCTCGCACAGGAATCGCTGCTGCCCGAAGGCTTCGGGAATCCCGCCGACACGCCGGCGCCGCGGCCGTCGCCCGCGCCTGCGCCGACGCCGGCAACTGCGCCCGTGCCGGGCTCTGCGCCAAAGAACGGTACGACTCCGCCGCCCGTCGCTCCGACGCTGAGCACGACCACGACCAGCGGTTCGGCCGAAGAGGGCGAGGATGCCGGGGAAGGCGAAGAAGTCGAATCGGGCGGGTTGAAATACGACCTGCCGCCGGGCGCGCGGCGCCTGCTCACGCGGATCG
>NZ_DASWTD010000639.1:0-7507 GCF_036402335.1 Sphingopyxis sp.
ATTGCGCGAGATATTGGTCGATCGCGACCGCATCGACCGCCGCGGCGACCGATTTGGCCGGACGCTGCGCGAGCAATTGGGCCTTTGCCGCCACGCGCCCTTCGCGCTCGATCGCGGCGCGGTGCCGGTTTTCGAGGTCGATATACGCCGCGACCGCCGGACGACCGAGGCCCCACAGGACAACGCCGAGCGCAAGCACGCCGGCAATACCGACGAGCCAGCGTTCGCGCGTCGACAGCGCAATCCACCAGTTTTGCAATCGCTCGGTCATGGCACCGCCCGGATCGTGATATTCGCCATCTGCTGGCCGTCGCTGCCCGCCATCGGCTGGGCGGTGATGCGATAACCGCGGGCCTGCAGCGCGAGCAGCACCTTGTTGATATCCTCGACGCGCGGCGCGGCGATCGTCGTCGTCAGCGTCCCGTCGGTGCGATGCGACAAGGTCTTGAGCGTCACGCCCGGCGCATCGCCCATCGCGTCGTAGAGCGCCGATGCGGGGACCGAGAAGGCGAGCGGCCCGCCGCCCGCGACGGCAAGGCGGCGGTCGAGTTCGGCCTCCGCCGCTGCCGCGTCGCTTGCGGTCGCCCCGGCCTTCTTCGCCATCGCGACGACGGCGTCGTCGGCGCGGCCGGTGTCGGACGAGAGGCGCACCGCGTAGATGAGCGGGACAGCCAAGCTAACGACGACAAGGGCGATAGCGAGGCGCTTGGCGAGCCGCAGCATCGCCGGATCGACCGACCAGCTGCGTTTGGGTTTCCACCCCCCGCTGAGCAGGTCGAGCGGCGGCGCGGTCAGCGTCATCAACAGGGCTTCGCGCATCCGCCCGGCGTCGAGCGGCAGGATCGCGTGGCCGCCCGCGATCAGCGGATCGAGTTCGGGATCGGACACCCAGGCGCGGTCGATCGTACGAATGATCTGCTCGCCGCCGACCTCGGCCGTCCACAGCGTATCGGGTTCGGGGGGCGGCACCGCGACCGCGACGGGAATGATCGCGGCTGGCGCGAAATCGCGCGCCTTCAGCCAGTCGGTCCACGCCGTCATGGCCGCATGGGTCGTCACCGCGACCGGCACCGCCTGTCCCGTTTCCGCAGGCTGGCCCGCGACGACGTGCAAGGCAGCGGCGTCGCCCAGGCTGGTCTTCAGCGCGTCGATGCGCGCCGCGGCGGCCGCCTGTGCGGGCGCAGCGTCGGGATAATGGAGCCAGCGCAGCGGGACGTCGGCGGCGGGCGCGAGAGCGATCAGCCGGTCGTCGGGACTATCGTCGCGGGGTTTTTCCCATGCATCGACCCAGCCGTCGTCCTGCCCGCTATCGACGACGATGCCATCATCGACGCGCAGCCAGGCAGGCGGGGGCGCATGATCTTCGCCAAGCACCGCCACCGGCGGCAGCCAGAGAATCAAAGTGCGCGACATTCAGTCGGTCTCGCCCCAATCGCGGCGCACGATCGTCGGCGGCGCGATGCCCGCAGAGGGCGCCCCGCCGTTGGCATCGATGAGCGAAACTGCCGTCAAAAATCCGTCCCCCATCGTCACATTCGTCGTCAGCGTCAGCCAGCGGCTGGTCACACCCGCCTGTTCGGCGACATCTTCTTGCGGCTTTCGGCCTTCGAAGGCCCCCGACTCCCAGAATCGCAAGCTGCTGCCATAGCCGCCAGCGGGACGCGCCGCCAGCGCCGCCCGCGCCTTCGCGACAGTGATTTCGCCGGGAACCAGCATCGCGATCAAAGGTGCCTGTTCGGGCGCGAGCGTATTGACGTTAAGCTTGACCGGATCGGTTGCCGGCAGCACGCAAATCCAGGGTTTGAGCCGTGCGTAGATTTTCGGCGTCACGCCGCGCACCGCACGCAGCTCGCTGACATCGGCCATCTTGCGGTTCGCGGGCAGATAGGCGCCCTGCATCGCTCGATAGGCATTGTCCTCGGCGCCGAGCGGCCCCTCGTTGCTGTCGCTGTCGATCCAGTCGGCCGCCGCACCGGCAATCGCCTGCGCCTGCCCCGGGTCGATCCCGAGCAATTGCATCAGCTCGCCGAACTGGCGCATCGACCCCGACCGCTGGCTCAGCCGCCCCGGCGCTGCTTCGGCAACGAGGCTGTTGAGGTTGAAGCAATTGTTGGCGTCGGTCAGCTTCGCACGTCCCTCGCCGCCGGGAAGCGGCAGCGTGAAATCGCGCCCGAGCCAATTGCCCGCCAGCGTCAGCTTCGCGGGATCGCGCCCGACAAGGTCGGCAACGCGGCGCAGTGCAATCTGTTCGGCGGCAAAGGCATAAGCACGGCCCTGGTCGACTGTCGCGGCGCTTCCCGCGATCCGCGTCGCGAGCGTCAGCCGGTCGAGCGCGGTCGCCGCGATCACCGCCATCACCGCGACGAGCAGCAGCACCGTAAGCAGCGCCGCTCCGCGTTCGCCTTTCGCGCCGCGCTTCATGGTGCCGGCGTTCCCTGCCCGGGCGGCGGCGGCAAGGCCGGCGCGGTGAGGAACAGCATCGTCAGCGCTTCGCGCCCCGTACGCGACAGGCGGACCTCGACCGCGCGCGGCAAACGGTCGCCGGGCTCAGAGGTCCAGCTTTCGTTCCAGTTGCCCTTCTCGTCGCGGTAACGGACGGCCACCCCGGTCACCTCGCCGACGAGGCGGTCGCCGGCGCCGAGCGCAGTGCCGTCGAGCATCGGCTGGATCGCGCGCCGCCATTCGCCGCCGACGAGCGCATAGGCGACGCGCTCGACATCGGGGCGCGGACTTCCGTCGAGCGCCGCCGCACCGCCATGGACGAAAGCAAAACCCGTCGACGACCCGGCAAAAGCCGGGACCGCCTCGCCCGCCGGCCCGCGCGTCGGGCGCTGGACCGCCTGCGCAAGGTCGTTCGCCATCACGGCGCGCAGGCGGTTGATGCCGCCCATGGCCTTCAGCCGCCCCTGCACCGCGTCCTGCGTGTCGACGCTGCTGCGCAGCAGCCCGACACCCATCGCCGCGATCGCCGCAAAGATCGAGAGCGCGACGAGCATCTCGACGAGCGTGAAACCGCGATCATCGGCACTTGATCGCACCCCCGCGAAGGGCGTTCGGAAGCACGGGACTCCAAACGCGGCCCAGAGCGAATTGGCGCATCGTCGGTCAGAAACGCTCTGGATCCCCGCCGTCGCGGGGATACGGGAAAAGGCAAAGCGCAAAGCCCTCATCGCGACGGCCGGATGATCGTCAGCGCCGCCTGCCCGCGCCCGCTCTCGGGCCGAACGAGCAGGTCGATGCGCAGCAGGGCGTCGTCGGCGGTCTTTGTGACGCGCTGTTCGACACGCCAGTTGCGGCCGGCGTTCGCCACACCGATCGCGCTGTTGCCGATCGTCGGCGGCGCGGGATCGGTCCACAACTCGACCGCGCGGTTTTGCGCGACGATGCCCGCCATCGTGCTTTCGTCGAGATCGCCCGCGGTACGCACGGCGTAGGCATCGAGGCGAACCAGCGCGAGCGCGGCGATGCTGATAACGCTCAGCGCGACGAGCATTTCGAGCAGCGTAAAACCGCGATCATCGGCTCCTGATCGCGCACCCGCAAAGGGCGTTCGGAGGCACGGGACTCCAAACGCGGCCCAGAGCGAGCTGGCGCAGCGTCGGTTGGAACAGCTCTGGACCCCGGCCTTCGCCGGGGAACAATGGGAAAGTTCACGGCCCACGGCTGACCTCCCCCGCCGCCGACACGCGCACGATCTCGCGCACGTCGCCGCCGGTCAGCACGATAGCCTGCGGCGTGGGACTGATCCCGACGCGGTCGAAGAGGATGCGCGCCGTACCCTGCCCGTTACCCGCCGAAAAACGCACATCGCCGGGCCAGCTGCGCTGTTCGAAAGCCCGGCCGGGAAGCGGCTGCCATTCGCCCGCTATCCGCCGCTCGAAGCCATAGCCCGAGGGTGCGAAATTGACCGACACGCTGCGCCCCTCGACCACCGCGATATCGCGCGCGGCGGCAAGGCGCGCGGCGAGACGGTCGGCCTCGTTGCGCACGGTGCGCTCCTCGCCCGGGATGGTGAGCACGACCGCGGTCGCGGCGAGCGCCATGATCGCGAGCACGACCATCAGCTCGACCAGCGTAAAGCCGCGTTCCCCTCCAGGCGAATGCGCCCCGGCGCAGGCTGGGGCCCATGAAAGATTGGTCCGGCGCCAATGGGCCCCGGCTTGCGCCGGGGAACATGGAAGGGGCGCCTCAGCCGTCGCTGCGAATATCCGCATTGTCGTCGGTCCCGCCGGGGGCGCCGTCGGCGCCGAGCGACCAGACGTCAAACGCCTTTCCGTTCGGCCCGGGCGCCTGATAATTATAGGGACGGCCCCACGGATCGGCGGGCAGCTTCTTGATATAGCCGCCGCGGCGATAGCGTTCGGGCTGCGCGAGTGCGGGCGGCGGGGTGGTGAGCGCGTTCAGCCCGTCGGTCGAGGCCGGATAGGTCAGATTGTCGAGCCGATATTGTTCGAGCGCGTTTTCGAGCGTCGAGATATCGGCCTTGGCCTTGGTCACCATCGCGCGGTCCTGGCTCGGCAGGACGTTGATCATCACCACCGTCGCGAGCAGCCCGATGATGAAGATCACGACCATCAATTCGGTCAGCGTGAAGCCGCGCTCGTCCTTGTTGCGGCGCGAACGAACTGGCGGGCGACCGGGGTCGAGCATCAGGCGGATGAAAAGCTGCATCAGGGACATTTATTATAGACCTGCTAGGTTCTGCAACTGAAGGATCGGCAGCAGAATGGCGAGGATGATAAGGGCCACGCACGACCCCATAACGACAATTATGACAGGTTCGAGAAGCGCCATCGACGCCGCCGTGAAGCGGTCGAATTCGCGCTCGAGATAATCGGCGGCGCGTTCGAGCATCTGTTCGAGCCTGCCCGCGCTTTCGCCGCTCGCGGTCATATAGACGAGCAGCGGCGGGAAGACCCCGGCGTCGCGAAGCGCGGTCGACAGGCCGCCGCCAGCACGAACCTGATCGACGATATTGGCGGTCGCGCCGGCGAGCGCCGCGTTACGGATCGTCGGCACGGTCAGTTTGAGCCCTTCGACGAGCGGCAGGCGGCTCGACACCATCGTCGACAGCGTGCGCGCGAAGCGCGCCGCATAAAGATCGCGGAGCAGACGCCCGAACAGCGGCAGGCGGAGCAGCCGGCCATCGACGCGCGCCTTGAACGCCGGGCGGCGCATCGCGGTCACCCAGCCGAAGCTCGCCGCTGCGATCAGCAGGGCGATCAGCCACCACCAGTTCGCCGCAAAGCCCGATATCGCGATCACCGCACGGGTCAGGAAAGGCAGTTGCTGGCCGCTGTCGGTGAATTGTTCTACGACGCGCGGCACGACGAAAATCATCAGCGCCGCGACGACGCCGATCGCGACGATCGCAAGCACGATCGGATAGGCAAGCGCCGCGATCAGCTTGCCGCGCACTTCGGCCTGCCGTTCGAGCAGGTCGGCGAGCCGCGCGAGGATCGTCGTCAGGCTGCCCGTGGTTTCGCCCGCCGCGACCATCGCGCGATAGAGCGGCGGGAAGCTTCCCGGCTGGCGCGCCATCGCATCGGCGAGGCGGCGCCCTTCGAGCAGCCCGGCGTGAACGTCGCCGATGACGGCGCGCGCGCTTTCGGCTTCGCTCTGGCGCGTGAGCGTGCGCAACGCCTCTTCGAGCGGCGCGACCTCGGCGAGCGTCGCAAGCTGGCGCGTGAAGAGCGCGAGGTCCTTGGCTGAGAGTCTATTCTTGCGAAACGCGAGCAGCGAGCGGCCGGCGGGCTTCGCGCCCGCCGCCTCGACCGCGATAATGTGGAACTTGCGGCGCATCAGGTCGGCGCGCGCGGCGTCGTCGCCCGCGGCAGTCAGCCGTCCCTTGCGCTCGCGGCCCTGCGGATCGATCGCCACATAGCGATAATCAGGCATCGATTTCCTCGCGCCGCGCGATGCGGATCGCCTCCTCGGCGGTCGTCAGCCCCTTCGCGACCATCGTCCGCGCCGCCGAAGCGAGCGTCGGCGATTTCAGGAAGGCGTGCCGCGTGATCATCGCCTCGTCGCCGCCATTGTAGATGTAGCGGCGCACGGTCTCGTCGACCTTGATCGCCTCGAACACCCCGATGCGGCCCTTGTAGCCGGTGCCGCCGCACTGGTCGCAGCCCTTGGGGCGCCAGATGACGGTGCCGATGTCGAGCCCGAGGATCGCGGCGACGCTATTGTCCGCCTGCACCGGCTCGCGGCAATGGTCGCAGAGCTTGCGGACGAGGCGCTGCGCAAGAACCGCGCGGAGCGTCGAGGCGAGCAGGAAGGGTTCGACCTTCAGATCCTTGAGGCGCGTGATCGCGCCGACCGCATCATTGGTATGAACCGTTGAAAGCACGAGGTGCCCCGTCAGCGACGCCTGCACCGCGATATCGGCGGTTTCGCGGTCGCGGATTTCGCCGACCATGACGACGTCAGGATCCTGGCGCAGGATCGCGCGGAGGCCCGCGGCGAAATCGAGCCCGACCTTGCTGTTGACCTGCGTCTGGCCGACGCCGTCGACGGCATATTCGACCGGGTCCTCGACGGTCAGGATGTTGCGCTGGCCGTCGTTCAGTTGCTTGAGCGCGGCATAAAGCGTCGTCGTCTTGCCCGAACCCGGCGGGCCGGTGACGAGGATGATGCCATTGGGTTCGGCAAGCGCCTCGCGCAAAATCTGGTCGGCGGCGCCCGACAGGCCGAGCACGTCGAAGTCGATCCCCGCGGCATCCTTGTCGAGGATGCGCATCACGACGCGTTCGCCCGCGCGGCTGGGGAGCGTCGAGACACGCACGTCGACCGCTTTCCCCGCGAGCGTCAGCCCGATGCGGCCGTCCTGCGGCACGCGGCGTTCGGCGATGTCGAGGCGCGCCATCACCTTGATGCGGCTGACGACGACGGGGGCGACGTGGGGCGGCATGCGCAGATGCTCGCGCAGCACGCCGTCGGTGCGCATCCGCACGACGAGCCCGCTTTCATAGGGTTCGATGTGGATGTCGCTGACGCCCTGCCGCACCGCTTCGGCGATGATCGCGTTGATCAGGCGGATCGCGGGGGCATCGTCGGCGCTGTCGAGCAGATCCTCGGCGCTCGGCAGGCTGAAGTCGATGTCGCTGCCATCGAGCGACCCCGCCATCGCGGCGGCCGAGCTGTCGACGGCATAATGGTCGGAGAGCAGCCGGTCGAAATCGGCGACACTCGCGGTCGTGACGCGCAGCGGCTGCGCGAGGTAGCGCTTCACCTCGATCAGCACCGCGGGATCGGCATCCTCGCGCAGCGTCGCAAGCCAGATACCGCCGTCTTCCCGTGCGATGACAACGCCGTGCGCGCGGGCAAAACCATAAGGAATGTCGACGGGCGCCGGGGGAGGCGCCGCCGGTTCGCTGTCGGTCACGGATAGTCTCCGGCGGGGGGTGCGGGCGCTTTCGAAACCGAAGGCGGGACGTCGGTCGGGGTGACGCTGCCGCCCTCGCCGCGCAAGGCGGGCAGGTTGACCGGGCCGACGGTGACATCGGCG
>NZ_DASWTD010000640.1:0-3370 GCF_036402335.1 Sphingopyxis sp.
TCGAGCACCGCATGGACGTGCGGCCGGATTCTGCCATCCGCCGCCAGCGCATCGATTGCGGCGACATTCTCCGCCCCCCGCTCGGGAAAGCGGCGGCCATATTCGCCCGCGCGCACGCCGACGACCGAGAAGCCCTTGATCAGGGGCATATTCACCGACACCTCTGGAATACGCCCCGAGGCGAAGCCGACGACGAGCAACCGCCCGCCAAAGGCGATGCAGCGCGTCGATTCGTCGAATACATCGCCGCCGACCGGATCGAAGATCACATCGGCGCCCTTACCGCCGGTCAGCCCTTTCACCTCCTCGCGAAATCCCGGTGCGGCGCCGATCAACGCGTCGACGCCATAGGAGGCGGCAATCGCGTCGCGCTTTGCCGGGCTGCTCGCCGCGGCGATCACGCGCGCGCCGAGCGCCTTCGCCAGATCGACCGTCGCCAGCCCGACCCCGCCCGCCGCGCCATGCACCAGCGTCCATTCGCCGGGCTCGATCCGCGCGCAGCGAACAAGCGCCACATAGGCGGTGAGATAGGCAACGCCGTAAGCGGCGGCTTCGTCCCACGACAGCCGCTCGGGCTTTGGTCGCAGCGCTCCCGCCGGAACAACACAATATTCCGCCATCGCGCCGAACCGGTTGCCGCCGATCACCGCATCACCGATCGTCCAGCCCGTCACGCCGTCGCCGAGCGCGTCGACGTCGCCCGCAAACTCAAGCCCCGACACGAACGGCAGGTTGGGTTTCAACTGATAGCCGCCGCCCGTCATCAGCAGGTCGGGGAAATTCACCGCCGCCGCGCGCACGCGCACACGCACCTCACCGGGTCCGGGCTCGGGCACGGCAAGATCGACCAGATCCGCGCCGCCATGATCGGGCAGCAATTCGCGTATCTGCAATGCCCGCATCGAGAAAGACCTTTCCTACAATGTACCAATATGGTTTGTTTGTGAAATTACAAGAACCATAGGAGCGAATCATGCCAAAACCCGACCCGTCGATATGTACCGCCGACACGCTGATCGATGCCGTCATCGACCGCGAAGGCCGATATGTAAACCACCCCGCCGATCGCGGCGGCCCGACCTGCTGGGGGATCACCGAAGCCGTCGCACGCGCGCAAGGCTATGCGGGCGCGATGCGCGACCTGCCGCGCAGCGAAGCCGCATCGATTTATCGCCGGCTCTATTGGCTGCGTCCCGGATTCGACAAGGTCGCATTGCGCGCGCCAGGGATCGCAGCCGAGCTGTTCGATACCGGCGTCAACATGGGGACCGGCACCGCCGCCGGTTTTCTTCAGCGGGCGCTCAATGCGCTCAACCGCGCCGCGCGCGACTATCCCGACATTGCCGTCGACCGCGACATCGGCCCGCGCACGCTGTCGGCACTCGACGGCTTTCTGAAAGCCCGCGGCAAGGGCGGCGAAACCGTCCTCCTCCGCGCGATGGAGGCGCTGCAGGGCGAACGCTACATCGCGCTCGCCGAGCGCCGCCCGAGCCAGGAAGCCTTTCTCTACGGCTGGCTCGCGAACCGCATCGGCGACGGCTAACACCCCACCCCGCGCCATGGGGCTGAACTTCCCTGAACTTTGAACTGACAGGAGCATTGCCATGAGCATCATCGAAGGCCTGATCGGCCCTATCGCCAAGCTGATCGACAAGATCATTCCCGATCCCGAAGCGCGCGACCGCGCCAAGCTCGAACTGCTCAAGCTGGAAGGCAGCCAGGAAATGGAAGCGATCCGCACGCGGATGACCGCGATCGTCGCCGAGGCGAACAGCGCCGACCCGTGGACCAGCCGCGCGCGGCCGAGCTTTCTCTATGTCATGTACGCCCTGCTGCTCTGGGCGATACCGATGGGTCTGATCGCGGCCGCGCGGCCCGAGATGGCAAAGGGGATTGCGGAGGGAATGAACGCCTATCTCGCGGGGATCCCCGAGCCGCTCTACGCGCTCTTCGGTACAGGCTATCTGGGGTACACCGCCGCTAGGGCATGGGGGAAGGCAAAGGGGGCGGAGAGCTAGGCATCGGCGGCGCGGGCGGCGCAAGGACGACGGGCGCCGCCGCATCGTCCACCGCCTGCCGCGCCGCGGCCAGTCCGACCTCGCGCGCGATCTTGGGCAGGCGATGGCTTTCGAGGCCCTTGCCCCAGTCGGCGCTCACTTCCATCGCGTCCGGCCCCGCGGGTCCGACGAGTACATCGATGGTGCGCCCATCATGGTCGATCGCAAAGGAGACACCGTTCAATCCGCGGCGCAGCGGGCGCTTCGCGGCCGCCTCGCACTTACCCTCGCAGCGCACGAAGTCCGCGCTCGCGCTCTCGTCGCCGCGATCGAGGACGACTTCCATGCCGTGCAGGCCGCCATTCGCGGCGTCGGGCGCGACATTGCCATAGACGCCCGCAGGGATGCGCCAGCCACCCTTGCCCGTCTCGGCCGGATCGCTTTTCTCACCGCAACCGGCGGCAAACAGCAGGGTAACGCCGAGCACCCCGGACGCAATCGCCCTCATGCGCCCCGCACCCCGGCCTCGACAACCGCCGCGAGGTTCGCGAGCGACGAGTTCAGCCCTTCCAGATGATCCTTGGCGGAAATTCCCGGCGGCACATGATGCGCGTCGATCGTGACCAGCGTGCCGCCGCTCTGCCGCGACAGATACCAGTGCATCTCCATCGTCCCGGAAAAGCGCGGATCGTCGGACTCGAACTCGACCTGCCACACGACCAGCCGCCCGTCGTCCAGTGTCGGAATATAGACTTCGACAATGTCACTATCGTCGTCGCTCTTGGTCTCGATATCGGCGTCGTCAAAGGTCAGTCGCATCAAAAAGCCGCCGCCCGCGCGCAGGTCGACATGCTCGAATGTCCCCGTCGCCCCTTCGGGCGGCAACCATATCGCAAGCTTCGTGGCGCTCGTGAACGCCGCAAAGACATCGACCAGCGGCGCCGCGATCAGCCGTTCGGCATGATCGGTGCGCCGCGTCTTCTTGGTCGGTTTCAAGCGAGCGCCGCTTTGACCGCCGCGACGGCATCGTTCGCCGCGCCGCCGTCAGGCCCGCCGCCCTGCGCCATGTCGGGACGGCCGCCGCCGCCCTGCCCGCCCAGCGCCGCGACCGCGGCCTTTACCAGTTCGACCGCCGAAACCTGGCCCGCAAGGTCGTCGGTGACTCCAACCGCCACGCTGGCGCGGCCTTCGTTGACGGCGACCAGCGCAGCGATGCCGCTGCCGAGCCGCTGCTTCATGCCGTCAACTTCGCCGCGCAAGCCCTTGGGATCGAGGCCTTCGACCACCTGGCCGAGGAACTTGTATGCGCCGACGGCTTCTGCCTTGGAGGTCGCTGAAGCTGACCCCGCGGCCTCAGCGATGCCGCCCATTGC
>NZ_DASWTD010000641.1:0-6963 GCF_036402335.1 Sphingopyxis sp.
GCAGCGGCGGCGCCAAAGCCCCTCCGTCAGCCCTACGGGCTGCCACCTCCCCATCGCTGCGCGACGGGAGGATCGTCTGCCGCGATTTAACTGGGTGTTAGATTCCCGATCTCGGCGCTAACAATCGTCGTCCATGCGACCCGAGATACTCAATCCGCTCTTTGCCGCGCTCACCGACCTGAAAGGGGTGGGGCCGCAGCTTGCCAAGCCGCTCACCCGGCTGGGGCTCGAACGGGTCGTCGACGTGCTGTTCCATTTGCCGACGGGATTGATCTCGCGCTTCCCCGTCGAACGGCTCGATGAAGCGCAGGCGGGACAGACAATCATCGTCCAACTGACCGCACAGGATTATCGTCCGGGTCGAAGCCCGCGTGCGCCGTTCGGGGTCGAAGCGTTCGACGATGCGGGCGATCATGTCCGGCTCGTCTATTTCGGGCGGACGTCGGGGCTCGCGCGCAAGCTCTTCCCGCTCGGCGAGAAGCGCCGCGTGTCGGGGCGGCTCGATCTTTATGGCGACATGCGCCAGATCGTGCATCCCGACCAGGTTGTCGAACCGGGCGACGAGGGCGGTATCGCCGAGCATGAACCCGTATATCCGCTGACCGAAGGACTGACGAACGCGCGCCTGTCGCAGCTTGGACAGGTGGCGCTCGAGCGGCGGCCCGAGCTTGCCGAATGGATCGACGCGCCGCTGCTTGCCAGCCGCGGGTGGCCCGCGTGGCGTGAGGCGATGGCGCGTGCGCACGCCAGCCCGCGCGACGAGGCGGCGCGCGACCGGCTCGCCTATGACGAGATTTTTGCGAGCCAGGTCGCGCTGATGCTGATCCGGCAGGGCCTCAGGACGCGCAAGGGGAGGGCGATCGCCGGCGATGGCCGGTTGGCCGATGCGCTGAAATTGCCGTTCGGACTGACCGGTGCGCAGGAGCGCGTCGGGCGCGAGATCGCGGGCGACATGGCGCAGGACACGCCGATGCTGCGCATGCTGCAGGGCGACGTCGGATCGGGCAAAACGCTCGTCGCCTTGCGCGCGATGCTCGCGGCGGTCGAGGCAGGGACGCAGGCGGCACTGCTGGCGCCGACCGAAATCCTCGCGCGCCAGCATTTTTCGACCCTGCAGCGCATGCTTGCCGGCCTGCCCGTCAACCTTGCGATCCTCACCGGGCGCGACAAGGGCAAGGCACGCGAATCGACGCTGATGGGGCTTGCTGACGGCAGCATCGATATCCTCGTCGGCACCCACGCGATCTTTCAGCAGGCGGTGACGTACAAGGATCTGTCGCTGGTCGTCGTCGACGAGCAGCATCGCTTCGGCGTCGCACAGCGGTTGATGCTCACGCAAAAGGCGGCGCGCCCGCCGCACCTGCTCGTGATGACTGCGACCCCGATCCCGCGAACCCTGCTGCTCGCCAATCACGGCGAGATGGACGTGTCACGGCTCGACGAGATGCCGCCGGGGCGCACGCCGGTCGATACGCGCGTCGTTTCGGTCGACCGGCTCGACGAGGTCGTCGACGGGCTCGATCGGCATCTCGCGAGCGGGGCGCAGGCCTATTGGGTCTGCCCGCTCGTCGCCGAAAGCGAGATCAGCGAACTCGCCGCCGCCGAGGAGCGCGCGGCCTTGCTGCGCGAACGGCTGGGCGCGAGCCGGGTCGGACTGGTTCACGGGCGGATGAAGGGGCCCGAGAAGGATGACGTCATGGCGCGTTTCCAGGCGGGCGAAATCGGCGTCCTCGTCGCGACGACGGTGATCGAAGTCGGGGTCGATGTGCCCGCCGCCAGCCTGATGGTCGTCGAGCATGCAGACCGTTTCGGGCTCGCGCAGCTCCATCAGCTCCGCGGCCGCGTCGGTCGCGGCACGGCGAAATCGGTGTGCCTGTTGCTCCGTTCGCAGAACCTCTCCGAGACCGCGCGCGAACGGCTCGCGCTGATGCGCGAGACCAACGACGGTTTCGTGATTGCCGAGAAGGACCTTGAACTGCGCGGCGGCGGCGAACTGCTCGGGCTCAAGCAGTCGGGCGACGCCGATTACCGGCTCGCGACCCCCGAACAGCTGGTACGCCTGCTGCCGGTCGCGCACGACGATGCGCGGCTGTTCGTCGAACGCGACGGCGGGATGGAGGGCGCGAGGGCCGAAGCGGTACGCCTCTGCCTCTACCTGTTCGAACGCGATGCGGCGGTGCCGCTGCTGCGAAGCGGTTAGTTGACGTCGCCGCGTGCGCGCGTTTTTAGTTTACGTCGCCTCTGGCGCCCATGGCGCGGATCATCGGCAGATAATCTTCGACCGAGATCGATTTGTCGAATTGCACACCGGTCTTGCCGCCGATCGACCAGACGACCTTTGCCGCGATGCGGCCGACGATCGGCATGCGGAACACGACGAGGTCGCCGATCTCCAGCCCGCGTTCGAAGCGCATCAGCATGCCGTCGGCGCTGATATTGACGCAGGTGCACATTTCCTGCCGCCCGTCGGGCATGACGAAGGGCAGGCGGCAATAGACGTCGCTACGCGGAGCGATCCGCTGGTCGAGGCCGACATAATGGGCCTTGCTCGTGTCGATCTTGCGCATTTTCGTGGACCTTGTTGATTTGGCCATGACGATCCACCCGATTGCTGAAAAAGTCGTAAATGGGCTTGTGAGCGTTAACGGGTCACAAGGCCATGCTTTTTTGACCCGAGGCTCAGCGGAACCGGATCGGCGCCGGGCAGAATCCGGTGCTGCGGGTCGCGGACGACTTCGCCGTCGACTTTTACCGCGCCCTCTTCGAGCTTGCGGCGCGCTTCCTTGTTCGACGCGGTGAAACCGAGCTCGCGTAGCGCCTCGACGACGCTGATCCCCCCGGCGGGCGCGACAGCCTGCGGAAGGTCGCCACCGATCTGCCCCTTTTCAAAGGTTTGTGTCGCGGTCTCGGCCGCAGCCTTCGCGGCCTCTTCGCCGCGGCACATCGCGGTCGCTTCGTTCGCGAGGACTTTCTTCGCCTCGTTGATCTCGGCGCCCTCGAGCGCTTCTAACCGCGCGATCTCGCCCAGCGGCAGGTCGGTGAACAGCTTCAGGAACTTGCCGACATCGCGGTCGTCGCAGTTGCGCCAATATTGCCAATAATCAAAATGGGACAGTTGTGCGGGATTAAGCCACACCGCGCCAGCGGCAGTTTTGCCCATTTTTGCCCCTGCGGCGGTCGTCAGCAGCGGAGTCGTGAGACCGTAGAGGTCGGCGCCGTCCATCCGGCGGCCGAGTTCCATGCCGTTGACGATATTGCCCCACTGGTCCGATCCGCCCATTTGCAAGCGGACGGCCATGTCCTTTGACAGGTGACGGAAATCATAGCCCTGAAGGATCATGTAGTTGAATTCGAGGAAGGTCATCGGCTGCTCGCGCTCGAGCCGCAGCTTGACCGAATCGAAGGTCATCATGCGGTTGATCGTGAAGTGGGTGCCCACTTCCTGCAGCAGCTCGATATAACCGAGCTGGCCGAGCCAGTCGTGGTTGTTCACCATCACCGCGTCGGTCGGCCCGTCGCCGAAGGAGAGGAATTGCTGGAAGATGCTGAAGATCGACGCGATGTTTGCGGCGATTGTCTCGTCCGACAGCATCTTGCGGCTCTCGTCGCGCCCGGTCGGGTCGCCGATCCGTGTCGTCCCGCCGCCCATCAGCACAACGGGCTTGTGCCCCGTCTGCTGCAGGCGGCGCAGCATCATGATCTGGACGAGGCTGCCGACATGCAGGCTGGGCGCGGTTGCGTCGAAACCGATATATCCGGGGACGACCTGTTTCGCGGCGAGCGCATCGAGCCCTTCCGCGTCGGTCGTCTGATGGATATAGCCTCGCTCGTCGAGCAGGCGCAGCAGGTCGGATTTGTAACTGGTCATAGCGGGCGGGCGCTTAGCATGGGGTTTGATATTTGGATAGCATGCGCAGGGACCTGATCTGTCATCCGGACACCCCGGGAAAGGCTGTGCGCGCCGTGGCGGTCGAAATCGGCCTGTCGTTCGACGACGGTTTTGCGCTGCGCTTTATCGTCGAGGGGGCGATCGGACAATTGGTGCTGCCCGACGGGCGGGGCGAACTCGTGATCGCCGACAGCGCGACCGACGGATTGTGGGAAAGCACCTGTTTCGAAGCCTTCCTGACCGAAGAGGGCGAGCCCGATTATACCGAATTCAACTATTCGCCCGACGGGCGCTGGGCCTGTTACCAGTTCGACGATTATCGCTCGCTGCTGCGTTCCGACGATCTCGCGCCGTGGGAAATGGCGGCGGAGAAGGGCGATCAGAACTATGCCTTACGCGTCGAACCCGGGATTTTTCCCGACAATGGGGCGCGGCTCGCGCTGTCGGCGGTGATCGAGGAAGTCGACGGCACCAAAAGCTATTGGGCGCTCGCGCACCCACCCGGCAAGCCCGACTTCCATCATCCCGATTGCTTTGCGCTCACGCTTGGGGCACCCGACGCGGCATGACTGTTCACTTCGGCATCGATCGCCTGCTCGCCGACCCGGCGCTTCGCAAACCGCTCGAAGGAAAGCGCGTCGCGCTGCTCGCGCACCCCGCCTCGGTCACTGCCGACCTGACGCACAGTCTCGATGCGCTGGTCGCTTCGGGGCTCGATATCATGGCGGTGTTCGGGCCGCAGCATGGCGTTCGGGGTGACCTTCAGGACAATATGATGGAGTCGCCCGACTTCACCGATCCGACGTACGGCATGCCGGTGTTCAGCCTTTATGGCGACGTCCGGCGGCCGAGCGGGCAGTCGATGCACACCTTCGACGTCATCCTGATCGACCTGCAGGACCTCGGCTGCCGCATTTATACCTATGTGACGACCCTGCTCTACATCCTCGAAGCCGCGGCCGAGCACGGCAAGGCGGTGTGGGTGCTCGACCGGCCCAATCCGGCGGGACGTCCCGTCGAGGGCACGCGGCTCCTGCCCGGCTGGGAAAGCTTCGTCGGCGCAGGGCCGATGGTGATGCGGCATGGCCTCACGATGGGCGAGATGGGACACTGGTTCATCCGCCATTTCGGGCTCGACGTCGATTACCGCGTGATCGCGATGGAGGGCTGGGAGCCCGACGGTCCGGGCTTCGGCTGGCCCGAAGGGCGCGTCTGGATCAACCCGAGCCCCAATGCCGCCAACGTCAACATGGCGCGCGCCTATGCCGGCACGGTGATGGTCGAGGGTGCGACTTTGAGCGAGGGCCGGGGCACGACGCGTCCGCTCGAGCTATTCGGTGCGCCCGACATCGACGCCAAGGCGGTGATCGCCGAAATGCACCGCCTTGCGCCCGAATGGCTGGCGGGGTGCAAGCTGCGCGATATCTGGTTCCAGCCGACCTTTCACAAGCATGTCGGGCAGCTCAACAGCGGCGTCCATATCCATGCCGAGGGCGCGTGGTACGATCATGCGGCCTTTCGCCCGTGGCGCGTGCAGGCGCTCGGCTTCAAGGCGATCCGCGGCCTCTATCCAGACTATCCGATCTGGCGCGGCAAGGATTTCAAATATGAATATACCGACGATGTGCTCGCGATCGATGTGATTAACGGCGGCCCGGGGCTGCGCTTGTGGGTCGACGATACGCGTGCGACGCCCGGCGATCTTGACGCGCTGGCGCTGCCCGACGAAGCGGGATGGCGCGCAGAAATCGCGGACTTGCTGATTTACTGACAAGAGGGGAAGTCGATGCACCGACGGCAATTTCTGGGCACTGCGGCACTCGGCGGACTGGCCGCCAGCCTGCCGGTTTCGGCGTTTGCGGCAGACACGGCGGGTCTTCCCGACCTTGCCGCGAAAGCGGTTCCCATCGGCAAGGCCGAGCGCATGGCGCGGATCGCCAGGGCGAAGGATCTGATGCGCGCGAACGATATCGGCGCGCTGCTGATCGAACCCGGATCGAGCCTCATCTATTTCACCGGTGTGCGCTGGTCGCGGAGCGAGCGGCTGACCGCCGCGGTGCTGACGCGCGAGGGCGAAATCGCGGTGATCACGCCCTTCTTCGAAGAACCGTCGGTCCGCGAAAGCCTGGCAGTCGATGCCAAGGTGCTGACGTGGAACGAGGACGAGAATCCGCTCGCCGCCGTCGCCGCCTGGCTGGGCAAGCGCGGGCTGACGAAAGGGCGGATCGGGGTTGAGGAAACGGTGCGCTATTTCGCCGTCGATGGCCTCGAAAAGGCGATGCCGGGGATCACCGTCGTCAACGGCGCGCCGGTGGTGCGCGGCTGCCGCATGCACAAATCGCCGGCCGAGATCGCGCTGATGCAGATCGCATCGAACATCACGATCGCTGCCTACCGCCATACCGCGCCGCGCGTCGAGGCGGGAATGAGTCGCGACGAGGTCGGCGCGATCATGGCCGCTGCGACGGCGGCGCTGGGCGGAAAGGGCGGATTCGAGCTGATCCTGCTCGGCGAGGCGAGCGCCTATCCGCACGGGAGCGGCAAGCCGCAGATGGTGCGCGAGGGCGAGGTCGTGCTGATGGACTGCGGCACGACCGTGCACGGCTATCAGTCGGATATTTCGCGGACGTTCGTCTTCGGCAAGGCGAGCGCGCGCCAGCGGCAGGTCTGGGACCAGATGCGCAAGGGGCAGGACGTCGCCTTTGCCGCGGCAAAGCTCGGCACCCCGGCAGGCGCGATCGACGATGCGGTGCGCGCCTATTACCAGGGTCTCGGCTGGGGCCCCGGCTACAAGCTTCCCGGCACCTCGCATCGCACCGGCCACGGCATCGGCCTCGACGGGCATGAGCCGGTCAACCTTGTGCACGGCGAGACGACGAAGCTGGCGCCCGGCATGTGCTTTTCGAACGAACCCGGCATCTATATCCCCGGCGAGTTCGGCATCCGGCTCGAGGATTGTTTCTATATGACCGACAGCGGGCCGAAATGGTTCAGCGAGCCGCCGCCGTCAATCGACGCGCCGTTCGACTGACGCGCACCCGGTTCCCGAAGTCCGTTTGTGCTGAGCCTGTCGA
>NZ_DASWTD010000642.1:0-2464 GCF_036402335.1 Sphingopyxis sp.
GAGGAGGCGCACAGTAGTTCTCCCTTTCCAGGCAGCTTAGCAGATTTCTGGCTAGACGGTGAAGCTTTCGCCGCAGCCGCAGGCGCCCTTCGCATTGGGGTTGTCGAACACGAAGCCGGCCGCGAAATCATCCTCCCGCCAGTCCATCACGCTGCCGATCAGGTAGAGGATCGAAGCGCCGTCGACATAGAAGGTGCCGCCAGGCGTCTCGATCTTCTCGTCGAACGCATTCTCCAGCGTCACATAGTCGACCGAATAGGCGAGGCCGGAGCAGCCGCGGCGCGGGGTCGACAGCTTGACTCCGACCGCGCCCTCGGGCGCCTTGCCCATCAGCTCGGCGATGCGCGCCTCGGCGGCCGGCGTCAGCGTGATCGCGGCGGGACGGGTGCGGACTTTGGATTCCTTATTCATCACAGCATTCCCAGCTCGAGGCGTGCCTCGTCGCTCATCTTCGATGGGTCCCAGGGCGGATCCCACACCAGCTTGACCTCGGCGTCGCGGATTCCGGGGACGGACAGGACGCGCAGCTCCACCTCGCCGGGCATGGATTCCGCGACCGGGCAATGCGGCGTCGTCAAGGTCATGGTGACGACCGCATCGCCATCCTCGCTGATCGCCACGTCGTAGATCAGGCCGAGCTCGTAAATGTCGACCGGGATTTCAGGGTCGTAGATCGATTTCAGCGCCTCGATCACCGCTTCCTGCAACTCGCCTCCAGCGCCGCCCATTTCAGACTCCGGCTTCTTCTCGGCGAGGAAGCCGGCGAGATAGTCGCGCTTGCGCTCGAATTCGGGCGTGACCCGGGCACGCGGCGGCGCGCCGACGCCGTCGACTTCCTCCACCTCGATCTTCTTTTCCTCGCCCATCGTCATCCGAAAATCCGTTTCACCTTGTCCAGCCCGCGCACCAGCGCCTCGATGTCGCTCGCGTCGCTGTGCGCGGCGAAGCTGGCGCGGGCAGTGGCGGGGACGCCGAGATAGTCCATCAACGGCTGCGCACAATGATGGCCCGCCCGAACCGCCACCCCGCTGTCGTCCAATATGGTGCCGATGTCGTGAGGATGCACCCCGTCGAGCGCGAAGCTGACGATGCCGGCGCTGTCCTCCGGGCCGAACAGCCGCACGCCGTCGATCCCGCGCAGCGCCGCGCGGCAGTCGCTGACCAGCGCGCTTTCATGGGCGTGGATGGCATCGAGGCCGATGCTTTGCGTCCAATCGATCGCGGCATGGAAGCCGATCGCGCCGACGACGTGGGGTGTCCCAGCCTCGAAGCGCGAAGGCGCGGGCAAATAGGTCGTCTTCTCGAACGTCACCCGGTCGATCATCGCGCCGCCGCCCTGCCACGGCGGCATGGCATCGAGGATTTCCTTGCGCGCCCAGAGCGCGCCGATGCCGGTCGGGCCGTAGATCTTGTGCGCCGAAAAGACGTAGAAGTCGGCCCCGATCGCGGCGACGTTGACGGGCAAGCGCGGCGCGGCCTGGCAGCCGTCGAGCAGCAGCCTGGCGCCGACCTTGTGCGCGATTTCCGCGGCGCGCCGCGCGTCGAGGATCGAGCCGAGCACATTCGACACATGGGCGAAGGCGACGATTGCATGCTCTTCGCTCGCCATCCGCTCGGCGGCGTCGAGGTCGATCCGCCCGTCGGCGGTCAGCGGCACGACGTCGAGCTCATAGCCGGCCAGCTGCCACGGAACGATGTTGCTGTGATGCTCGAGCTGGCTGAGCAGCACGCGCTTGCGGTCCCCGTTGCGGTAGCTCTGCGCGACCAGGTTGATCGCCTCCGTCGCGCCTCGGGCGAAGACGACTTCATCCTCCGCGCCGCCGATCAACGACGCCGTCGAGGCGCGGGCGGCCTCGAAGCTGGCGGTCATCGCCGCCGAGCGCTCGTAAACGCCGCGATGCACCGTTGCATAATCATGGCCGTATGCGCGTGTGATCGCGTCGATCACCGCCTGTGGCTTCTGCGCGGTCGCGGCGCTGTCGAGATAGTGCCAGCCAGGCGGGATTGCCGGGAACTGGTCGCGCAGCGCGAGGGCGCTGTTCAAGAGCGTCTGGAGGTTCATGCCGCCACCTTGTGCAGCGCTTCGCGCGCCAGCTCTGCAATGCCTTGGTCGTCGCCCTCGATCTCGTCCCACAATCCGCCGACAAAACCTTCGAGCAGCAGCGCCCTAGCGCTCACCGGATCGAGCCCGCGCGCAGCGGCATAGAACAGCTGGTTCCTGTCGAGCTCGCCGACCGTCGCGCCATGGGCGCATTTCACGTCGTCGGCGAAAATCTCCAGCTCGGGCTTGGCGTTGGCGGTCGCGCCGCGGTCGAGCAGCATCGCCTTGACCGATTGTTCGGCGTCGGTCTGCTGGCCTTCGCGCGCGACTTCGATCTTGCCGAGGAAGCTGCCGGTGGCTTTGCCGCCGAGCACGCTGCGGATGGTTTGGTGCGATGTCGCGCCGGGCGCGATGTGGCGCGCC
>NZ_DASWTD010000643.1:0-3470 GCF_036402335.1 Sphingopyxis sp.
AGCAGCAAGGATGGCATTAACCCGCGCGGGCTGAACCTCAACGAAGGGGCGGAGTCGGTTCTTGCCTACCAGCACGCGACTTACGCGATCCGGGATTTTATCCGCAAAGCCGACTGAGGGGATTATGGTGCATCTGGTTCAGGATGAATTGCGGCTCCATGCCGACCCGACGCGCGTCGTCGTGCGGCCCTTTCACCTCGCATGGCAAGCATCGGGTCCCGATCTCGAACGCGTGCAGCGGCTGGCGCGCGAAATCGTGACGCTCGACACGCGCACCGTGCGCGCCGAGCTCGGTGTGGTGCTGCGCGATTTCGCCGACCGGCACTGGCAGATCGAGAAGGTGTTCGAGGATCGATTTGAGCAGATAGAACCCAAACTCGGCCTCGAAGGCCTCACATTGAAACGCGAGATGCGCCTCTTGATCGGCGCCTATTTCTGTCACGAATATAGCTACGCGGCGGCGGCGCTGATGAACCCCAGCGTCGTTCGTCATCCCGACCAGACCGGGCTGGAGGAAGGATGCATCCGCATCCTCCTGTCGCTGCGCGCGGTTGGCGAGGGGCATATTTCGACGATCGCCTTTCGCGAGGGAATCATTACCTGCGACCGCGAACTGACGCTGCTTCCGCAGCCCGCCTTCGCTACGGCGGCGATGCTTGGTCCGCACCGCGACGACAAGCCCGACGATGTCGTTTCGCTCTACCGCCAGAAGGACAGCACCTTGTCGGGCACGGTGATCTTCCCGATCACCGAGGCGCAGCGCAACGGGCTCGAGGATCTGCGGCTGCTCGAGTTCGAGCGCGATAGCGGCAAAAGCGAATGGATCGGGACCTACACCGCCTATAGCGGGCGAGACATCCAGTCCGAGCTGCTGCGGACGCGCGATTTCAGGGATTTCACGCTGAGCCCGATCAAGGGAAAAGCGGGACGCAACAAGGGCATGGCGCTGTTCCCACGCAAGATCGACGGGCAATTCTGCATGATCGGTCGGCAGGATGGCAAGAATCTCTATCTGCTGCGATCGGACACGGTCGATCAGTGGGAGGACGGCGAATTATTGCTGGAGCCGCGCTTTCCATGGGAACTCATCCAGATCGGTAATTGCGGCGCGCCGATCGAGCTTGATGAAGGCTGGCTGGTGTTGACGCATGGGGTCGGCGCGATGCGCAAATATGCGATCGGCGCGGTGCTGCTCGACAAGGCCGATCCGTCGAAGGTGATCGGCCGGACGCCCAATCCGATCCTCTCCGCCGCCGACGAGGACCGCGAGGGCTATGTCCCCAACGTCGTCTACACCTGCGGCGCGATCCGCGTCGGCGACGATATTTTCCTGCCCTACGGGGTGGCCGACAGTTCGGTCTGCTTTGCGTTCGTCGCGATCAAGGAGATTCTGGCCGCCATGGCCTAGTGGCACGCAACATAAGGCGAAGCGGCGGATTGTAGGAGTGTCGCCTCAAGCGGCAGAAGGAATGACCGATGCCGAAATCTCCGCCGCCGTCGCCCGCCAATGAGCATGCGCTTCGCGAACACCAGCCGGGCGAAGGCCAGCCGAAGATCGAGGTGAGCCGTGGCAATGGTGACGAGCTGCACCAGAATGTGGCATCGGGCGGCAAATCGGCCAATGCGGCGTTCCTGACCGACAATTTCGGCCACCGGATTTCAGACAACCAGAATTCGCTGCGCGCCGGCGAGCGCGGCCCGACGCTGCTCGAGGATTTCGTCCTCCGTGAGAAAATCTTCCACTTCGACCATGAGCGTATTCCGGAGCGGATCGTCCACGCCCGCGGTTCGGGCGCACATGGCGTCTTCGAATGCACCAAGGCGATCCCCGGGCTGACCAAGGCATCGATCCTGCAGAAGGAGGGCGCGACTTGCCCGGTCTTCGTTCGCTTCTCAACCGTCGCGGGCGGCGCGGGCTCGGTCGACACCCCGCGCGACGTGCGCGGCTTCGCGGTCAAACTCTACACCGACAGCGGCAACTGGGACCTCGTCGGCAACAATATCCCGGTCTTCTTCATCCAGGACGCGATGAAATTCCCCGACCTCGTTCACAGCGTCAAGATGGAGGCCGACCGCGGCTATCCGCAAGCGGCGAGCGCGCACGACACCTTCTGGGACTTCATCGGGCTGATGCCCGAGGCGATGCACATGATCATGTGGGCGATGTCCGACCGCACGATCCCGCGTAGCCTGCGCATGATCGAGGGTTTCGGCGTCCACACCTTCCGCTTCGTCAACGAAAAGGGCGACGGCAAGTTCGTCAAATTCCATTGGAAGCCGGTGCTCGGCATCCAATCGACGACATGGGACGAGGCGGTCAAGATCGCCGGCGCCGACCCCGATTTCCATCGCCGCGACCTGTTCGAGGCGATCGACGCGGGCGACTTCCCGGCGTGGGATCTCGGCGTGCAGGTGTTCGACGAAGCCTTCGCCAAGAAGCAGCCTTATGATGTGCTCGACGCGACCAAGCTGATCCCCGAGGAGGATGTTCCGGTCGAGATCGTCGGCCGCATGACGCTCAACCGCAATGTCGACAATTTCTTCGCCGAGACTGAGCAGGTCGCTTTCCTGCCGTCGAACATCATTCCGGGGATCGATTTCAGCAACGATCCGCTGCTGCAGGGCCGGCTCTTCTCTTATCTCGACACGCAGAAGTCGCGGCTGGGCACGACCAATTTCCACCAGATTCCGATCAACGCGCCCAAATGCCCGTTCCACAATTTCCAGCGCGACGGGATGATGCAGACGCTCGTCCCGACCGGGCGCGCCAATTACGAGCCCAACAGCCTTGCCGAAGCCGGAGAGAATGGCGGCCCACGCGCGAGCGCCGAAACGGGCTTCTCGACGTTCACGGCCAATGACGAGCGGAACGACCCTGCGCAGAAGCTGCGCATTCGCGCCGAGCTTTTCGCCGATCATTTCAGCCAGGCGCGACTGTTCTACCTGTCGCAGACCGAGAATGAGCAGGCGCATATCGCCTCGGCGCTGGTTTTCGAATTGTCGAAGGTCACGCTCGATCATGTCCGCGCCCGCGTCGTCGGCCAGCTTCGCAACATCGATGAGGATCTCGCGACGCGTGTCGCCATGGGGCTCGCCATCGATCTGCCGGCGAAGGAAAAGGCTGCGCGGGCGCCGGTCGATCTCAAAACGTCCGACGCGCTGTCGATCCAGAAGAATGCCGACGATACGATGGAGGGCCGCAAGGTGGCGATCCTCTTTGCCGAAGGATCTGACAAGGCGGCGATCGACAAGCTGAAGGGCGACATCGAAAGCGCGGGTGGCACCGCCTTCCTCGTCGCGCCCAAGGTCGGTGGGACCAAGGTAAAGGGCGGCACGCTCAAGGCCGACGGCCAGCTCGCGGGATCGCCCTCGGTGCTGTTCGACGCCGTCGCATCGATCCTCACCGACGACCAGGCCAAGGCGCTGTCGAAGCAAGGAGCCGCGGTCCAGTGGTTCATGGACGCCTATGG
>NZ_DASWTD010000644.1:0-7948 GCF_036402335.1 Sphingopyxis sp.
TGCAACTGCTCGATGCGGCGATCGACGCCGACGACAGCGTCCAGTCCGAAGGAGCCGACGATGGCTAGGAAACCGGGTTCCCGCGCGGGCCGGCACCGGCCGGACCCCATACAGTTTCGCATTATTGAAAGGAAGTTATCATGGCCGACATTCTGATCCCGAACGTCAAATTCGTCGACATCGCCGAGCGCGAGGCCGAGGCGCTGCAGCGGCTGAAATATGACCTCGACAAGCTGCGTGCGCGCAAAAGACGCAACGGCAACATCCTGGGTCCGCTCGATACCGCCGAGCTCGAACGGCTCGAAAAGATCGACGAAGCGCGCGAAAATACCGCGAGCTATTTCGATCCGCTGTTCCTCGCGACGCGGACCGCCTTTTCGGGCGAGGAGACAGGCGTTGTCCCGATCGTCTTCGAGCAGAAGGATGGCGTCATCCAGCTCAAGGCCGCGACCGAGGCGAAGAAAGATGCCGACGTCGCACGTGTCGCGCTGGTCATCGGCCTGCTCGCGTCCAAGGGCGTTCCCGTCCCGCCGCTCCGCACCCGGGAAACCGGCACTGGCGCCGAAAAGCGGGTCGTGACCGTCACCGACACCCGCCACGAAAATATGGGACCGTTCGTCGAAGGCTTCTTCAAGGCGGCCGGGCGCGTCGCCGGCCATATGGCGCTGGCCGTCCGTGTCCTGAAGCTGATGGCCGAGGCGGTAAAGATCACCGGCGAGGACCGCGAGGCCTCTATCTCGACAATCGAATATGCGAACGTCTTCGAGAAGCTGGTGACCGGCGGCGTCGACGCGCGCGACCCCAATCTGAAGCGCAAGGTCGACGACCAGATGGTTCGCGTCCAGAGCGACGACGACGACAAGCCGCTGCACGAATTCGCACTGACCTTGCCCGACCTTGAAAGCACGACGGATTATGAGGTCGTCGAGGAAAATATCCGGCTGATGGGCCCGATGATCTTCGCCTCGATGTTCGAGGAGTTGAAGGCGTTCCAGGTCGTCGACCGGCTCGTCGAAATGTCGCAGCGCGGCGAACTGCCGCTGATCAAGGGGCCGGCCGGCACCAAGCTCTACCAATATTGGCGCGAGGCGCCGAACCGGATGAGCGAGGTCGAGCGGCAGACCTTCTATGCGATGACGCTGGGCCTGCCCACCGGCCAGCCCGGCGGTTCGAGCAACGGCGATTTCCAGGAACTCTGGCTGCGCTTCGTGTCGTCGGTCTCGTCGCTTGTCCGCGAAAACCGGGTCGACCAGATCCTGCGCTCGTCGCTGCCCGTCGCGATCAACCAGCAGCAGGTCAAGAAGGCCGCACGCGATCTTGCCGCGAACATGTCGCTGCACGGTTACGGCATGGCTTTCTATGCCGCCGCCGACCTGACGAAGCAGATCAACGAGATGATCGACCTGCTTCAGGATGCCGAACTGCGTTCGGCTTTCGGCGCCCGCGACATTTGGGGCGTCATCGATCAGGTCGCGCAGCTCGAACTCGGCGGCGCGCGCAACAGCTCCAAATACCGGACGCTGGCATCGTGCGGTGCGATCATCACCAACTGGCTCGCCGACAATGCCGACCGGCTGCGCGACCCGACGATGCCGATCATCGACATCAAGGAGGTGGAAAACCCGCCACGCCGCTTCAGCGGACAGAATGCGACGTCGAACCCGACCGACTATGACCTCGTCAACGCTTGCGAGCTATGGCTGGCGGACTCGGCGATGGGCGACGACCGCATTGAGCAGATGTCGCAGCCGCGCGAATCCCCTCAGCAACCGAGCCGGCCGATCCAGATCCCGTCGATCGCGCGCGATCTGCTGGAGGGCACCGGGCTCGGCCTCGGCATGGGCGTCGACCCCGGGCGTCGCCCGATGGCCAACGGCCACGGCTACGCCGCTTATTGACCTCTCACCCAAGGAGCATCGCGATGGCGAACCAACCCTTTAGTGCGCAGGTCATGAACCGGCTGTCGCACGCCGCCCAGCGGCTGCGAACCGCCGACCCGCGCGACTATGTCGGCGGCTTCATCGCCGACAGCTTCCGCAAGCCGCAGGGAGACCTCAGCTATGCGCGCAACGCGCTGGCGCCGGGGGCCGCCGCGCTCGAACCCCAGTTCAGCGCGAAAGCTCCGCGGTCGCTGGCATTCAATATGGAGCCGCTCGGTCCCGACGCCAGCGGCTGGGACCGGCGCACCGGCACCAACCGCGAAATGCGGCGCCTCGTCGACGCCAATTTCGGCAACTCGGCGCTCCGCTGGTTCGACGAGTGCAGCGAAGGCTTTCGCGGCATGTCGGTCGGATCGGGGCTGAACTATGGCGCCTTCTTCGGGTCGAGCTTCGACAGCAGCGGCTTGCAGACCGCGTCGGTCAGCTATGAAGGCGGCACCGACCAGCTCGGCCAGGTCAATCCGGCGCTGGCGCGGCTGATCGGTACCGCGATGGCCGGCATGCCGGGCCTCAGGCCGATCTTCACCACATTGGTGGCGGGGCGCGACTATGGCAGCCAATGGGCAACCTTCCTGATCACCAACGGGCTGCGCGTCGCCGACCTGCAACCGATGATGGAGGAACTGGGACTCGGCACCAAGCTGTCGCAAATCTTGCAGATCGTCGGCATCGCGCTCGGCGGGCGGTTCGACCTGCCCTCGGGATCGACACTCGTCGCGCTCGGCCGCGGTCCCGAAGGTCCGGAGATGGAGCTTCAGATCATGCTCGACGCGATCCCCGACGTGCCGCCCAATTTCCTGCAGCTTCTGACGATGAACCTGCGCGAAAGGCCGCGCGAGCTGACCGCGCTCGAGCGCTTTCTCGAGGCATTCACGCCCGACGACGGGGTCTGGCCGGGGCGCTTCTCTGTGCTCGGCATCAAGATCGCGCCGAGCGGGCCGCCGAAGGTCAGCCTGTTCCTGCGTCCCGTCGAATTCGAAATCTCGCCCGCATCGGCGCTTGCCGCCGCTTGACCACACCCGGCCCCGCCCTTGGCACGACCAGAGAAAGATTGAGCCATGACCCTCTACAGTCCCGCCCCGAGCAGCCCCGCCGCCCCGGGGGCGGAGCCGCCGCCCCGGCCAGAGGTCCGCGCCAAGGTGCAGGAGCTGCTCGAACGATCGCCCGCCTATCACCAGCTCCCCGCCGCGCAGCAAAAGCAGGTTGCGCACGATACCGCGAAGGTCGCCGACGCGATGGTCGGCACGACCGCACCCGACATGGCGTCGGTGTCGAGCCGCGCGATGGCGGGCGAAGCCGGCGGGATCGGCGATTTCCAAGAGCATCAAAAGGCAGTCGAAGATATCGGGAACGACCCCTTCGTCGCGGGGGCGGCGCACGAAGGCGCTGCTGTCGCCGGGGAATTTCTGAAACAAATCAACTTCGTGGAATTTGTTTCCGGCCTGATCGACGGGGTTTTCAACTCGATCGTCACCTCGTCGATCGAACAGATGGAAGCCTATTCGAAGATGGTCGCCGACGTTTCGAAATCGCTCAACCAGTTTCGTGACGAGAATACGACCGACGACGACGGCAAGGATACGCTGGTCGAGCAATTCCCCGATGTGTTCTCGATCGGTGTCGACGATTTTTCGGGCAAGCCCACCCCCACGCTGAAACTGCGCGACGACGTCGACCAGGACAGCGCGCTGACGCGGGTGCGCGATACGCTGGGCTCCTATGCCGACGGCGGGATCGATTCGATCGACGTCGCCGACCCCGAAGCGCAAGCCAAGCTGATCAAGGCCGCGCGGAGCCATGTCGCGACCGCGCGTCAGCAACTGCTCGCAACGATGGTGCTGATGGGGCTGAGCCGCGTTGTGGTGACCAACGGCAAGATTTCCGCCAAGATCATGTATGACTTCAATGCCTCGTCGCAGCGCACGCTGTCGCGCTCGGCGATGGCGATGGACCATGCGCGCAACCCCGACGGCAGCATGGCAGTGCTCACCGACGGCGAGGGCGAAAACGAAACGACGAGCAACCGGTCGCGCAGCTATGACGGCAGCTATGAAAGCGGCAAAGGCAATTACAGCGGCAAGTACGACAGCGAATATTACACCAAGGGCAAATATAAATATTCGCAGAAGCCGGTGATGACCGCGATGAGCGTCGCCTCCGAAGCCCAAACCGACCAGCTCACCGCGCGCGCCAGCCTGGCGGGCCAGGTCGACGTCAATTTCAAGTCCGACTATCTGCCGCTCGACAAGATGGCGACGCCCGAGATGATGGCGGCGATCCAGATGCGCTCGAAACCGATCGACCACAACAAGCCGAGCTACAAGCCGACCGAGGCACAGGCACCCGCCCCCGCATCGGCAGGGGCGTGACCGATGCTCGCCGTCGCTTCATCGCAGCCGCCGCCGGAACCCACCAGCCTCAGCCCTGAAGCGGTCGCGCGCGTGCGCCCGCAGGTACGCGAAATGCTGACCAGCATCCCCGCCTTTTCTGAACTGAGCCCCGACGAGCAGGGCAATCTGGCGAACAATATGGTCAAGGTCCTGGCATTCATGGACGATCCCAACCAGATCGTTTCCGAAGCCATGTCGGGCGACCCGCTTGCGAAGGCCATGGTCGGCCCGCAGAAACAGCCCGACGCGAACGAACAGACGCGCCAAAACCTGTCGAAATCGCCGGGTTTTGCAGGCAAGGATTTCCAGGCGGGCGCCGCCCGCCAAGGCACGGATCAGTTTGTCCGCCTGGTCCAGGAAGTTGATTTTCCCGCATTTGTCGGCGGTCTGATCAACAATGTGTTCCAGACGATCGTCTCGAGCTCGATCGAGCAGATGCGCGCCTATGCCGAGCTTGTCGCCAATGTCGCCAAGTCAGCGTCGGACTATATGAACGAGAATATCGGGCTCGGTCAGGGCCGCGACTATCTGGCCGACCGTTTCCCCGACCTGCTCCGCGTCGAACCCGCCGAAGAAGGCCAGTCGAAGCTTGTACCGATCGGCGACGATACCGAAGCGGGGCTCAAGGAAATCCACAATACGCTGGGCCTGCCGGGCGAGCCCGCGACCGACCTCGACGACGAAGCGCAGGAACTGGCACTGGTCAACGCCGCGCGGCTCGCGATGGCGAAATCGCGCCAGCAATTGCTCGCCTCGATGGTCATGCTGGGGATCAACCGCATCGTCATCACCGACGGATCGATCACCGCGAAGGTCAAGTTCGACATGCGCGCGACCGACGAAGCGAAGCGCGACTATAGCGCCGCGGCGTCGGACAAGCAGACGATGCGCAACCGCAATGTCACCGCCTTTGGCGGCAGCTTCCTCGGCTTCGGCGGCGGGTCGGTAAACACCAATGAACGCGGCCATGTCGCGACCGTGAAGACGTCGGTCGACGAAACAAGCGATTCCAAGCTCGACCTCTCGGCGAAGTTGCAGGGCGAGGTGCGCGTCAACTTCAAGTCCGATTATCTGCCGCTCGAAAAGATGGCGACGCCCGAAATGATCGGCGCGATCCAGGGCAATGCGCAGCCGGCGGCGCCCCCCGGATCGGCGGCGGCATCCACCACCGCGCCCGCGGGAGCGTGACATGAACCGCCCGGCCCCCGAAGCCGACCGCGCGGACGCCGCCGCGCCCGAGGCCGCGCTCGCCGATGCCGAGGCGCTGCTGACGCACGCCGAGAATTTCGCGGTCATGCTGGCCGAACTCGGGCAGATCGTGCTGCCGCCGGCGACCTATGCCGATCCGATGCAATTGCGCGCGATCGCCAGCCTCTATCTCGCCGCGACGCTTGAATCGGCGGGGCTGATCGATGCCGCCGACGATCTCGTCCGCATGGTGCGCACGGGCATGCTCGCGGGCGACCTCGGCGAGGCCGCGACGGCCGTGCAGGCCTTCTGGCGCGACCGGCGCGATCATATCCAGCCGAACGAGCGTCAGGCACTGTTCGCGCGCCTGTTCGGCACGCCGTCCGAAACGCTCGACATGGACGCGGGCAGCAACGCCGCGTTCGATGAGCATATGCTCGACCTGTGCGATGCGATCATCAAGGCGGCCGAAAATGGCTCGCCGCGGCAGTTGCATGTAGCCGCGACGCGGCTGGCCGAAAATATCGGCGGCGCCGCGAACGACGCCCTGCTGATGATGGCGCGCGAGATCATCGACACGCTGTCGAAGGCGATCGCGATCCTCAACAATCCGTCCATCCGTGCGATGCTGGCGGCACGGACGCTGTGGGACGCGGTCGGAGCGATCGACCGGCGGTTGAAGCGCCCGCCGCGCGGGACGCTCAATCACCTGCGCCGTGGACGCGCGGGCATGGCGGTGATCGCGTGGGTCGCCGACGTGCTGACCGAAGTCGACCGCGACGGCCCGGCGGCGCTGATGCCGCCCGAGGTGATCGTCACTGCCGCGCTCGACTGGATCGATGAAACCGTCGCGCTGCTCCGGCAGGAAGAGGCCAATGCCGCGCGGCAAGGGGCCGCGCCGGCCACGCAAAGCCAGCCGGCATGGGCCGATCTGGCGCATTGAGCCGCCGCGATGTCCCTCCAGCCCACCGCCCAGACCCTCGCGGCGCCACCCGAAGCGATCCGGCATGCGGTGCGCAGCCAGCTGACCGCCAGCGAAGCTGCCGACAAGGTCGATCCACAGGCGAGGCGCGACATCGCCAACGCTTTGGTGCGTATAGCCCATGCCGCAAAGCTGCTCGATGACGAGGCAGCGCCGGCGCCCGCACCAGCAGCTCCGAGCCGGGCGATGGATGCCGACGATCATTTTTCTTCGACCGCCGTCGATCGCGTCGCCGCTTCGACGCGACAGATTTTGGGTGCCATTTCCTTCCCGCGATTTGTCAGTGAATTGATAAATGGCGTTTTCAAGGCGATGCTCGACACCAATCAGGCGCAGCTTCAGCAATATGTCGAACTGGTGCGTGGCGTGTCGCAATCGCTCGACGGCTTCGCATCAATGGGCGGCGGCGACGATGCTGCAAAGCGATGGCTCGCCGAGCGTTTTCCGGCGAGCTACGAAATCGAGGCGCCCGATCCCGACGACCGGCCCGATCCCGACGACGAGCCCGAGCCGCTGCGGCTGATCACCCGCGGCGCGGCACCGAGTGCCGACGCGCTGCGGACCGCGCTCGGGGTCGAACCCGACACCGAAATGCCGTCGGGAAGCCCGTCCGAGCTGATCCCCTTCGTGCGCCAGTCGCTCGCGCGCAACCGGCAGCAGATGCTGGCCACGATGGTGCAGATGGGGATGCAGCGCATCGTCATCGATGCGGGGCGCATATCGGCCGGCATGCGTTTTCACATCGACGCAAGTTCGGCGGCCGCCGAACAGAATACCTCGGCCTTTGACACGCGCACGACGGTGGGCGCGAGCGCTTCGGTCGGGTTCGGATGGTGGAGCGCCTCGGCCTCGGTCAATTCGACGATCGGCTATGTGGCGACGAACGATACGCGCACGAGCCAGGACCTGAATGCGTCGGCGGATCTGACCAGTTCGGTCGAATTGCAGTTCCGCACCGACCAGGTTCCGCTCGACCGGATCGCGTCGGAGAATACCGTCGAGCGGCTGCGCCTCAACACGCTCAATCCCGAACGCGAGATGGAGATCAATCGCCAGGCCGACGAAGCACGCCTCAGGGCCCGGGGCGAACTGGCGACCGCGCGCGCCGCGCGCGCTGCGCCAAGCGTCGCGCCCACCCCCGCCGCCGCAGCGCCCGCCACGCCGGCGCTCGACACCAATGTCATCGCCGAACGCGCACGCGCCGCGCTGGGCGGCAGCGGCGGCACGACGACACCGCCGGGCAGTGCCGGTGGCAGTACGACGGCGCGGCCGCCCACGACCACCGGGGGCACGACCACCGCGCCGCCCCCGGGAACAGCCTCGATCGGCACGACGACGACGCCGGCGCCGGTCACGACCGGCGCCACCACGCCGCCTCCCCCCGGCACGGCCACGACAGGTTCGACCACCACAGGCCCGACCACAACTCCGCCGCCGGGAACGGCGAC
>NZ_DASWTD010000645.1:0-1920 GCF_036402335.1 Sphingopyxis sp.
GGCGGCGTCGGCCGCCGCGCGGAACTGGTCGCGATCGGTGACGTCGAGTTTCACCGCAAGCACGCGATCGGGATTGTCCAGTTCGGCGCGTGCCTGATCCAGATGGTCGTCGCGTATGTCGGCAACGACCACGTTCATCCCCGCCTTCAGCAGGGCCTTGGCGATGCCGAGGCCGATGCCACTCGCGCCGCCGGTGATGAAGGCGGTCTTGCCGTTCAGATTCTGCATATCGGGATCAGTCTCCGGTTTGGTGGAGCGCGGCGACCGCGCGCGCATAGGGCTTCATGCCCAGCCACAGGATGAGGAAGGCGACGGGGCTGATGAAGATGTGCGTCGCGACCATCGCGTAGCGGATCTGGTTGGGGTCGGCGAAGACATAGTCAGTGAAAAGCGCGAGCACCGTGGGGCCGAGGCCATAGCCGATCACGTTGAAGCCAAAGAGCACCAGCGCGGTCACCATGCCGCGCATCCGCCCCGGGGTCACGGTCTGGATCGCGGCGTTCTGCGGGCCGAACAGCCACGAGGTGAAGAACAGCCCCGTCGCGCTCAGGGCGGCGGCGAGCCAGCCATTAGGCATGAGCGGCGCAAGCGTGGTAAAGGGCCAGGCAAGCGCGAGCGCGAGCAGCGTCACGCGCAGATTCGCGTCGGGGCGCCCCGCCTTCATCCAGCGCTCGGCGAGCGCGCCGCCGATCATAACGCCGAAGGGCATGACGATGAGGAAGGTGAGCCCCGAGACGAGCCCGATGCGCCCCACATCCCAGCCATAGGTGCGCATGTAGAAGGCAGGCCCCCAGCTCGCCTGCCCGACCGCGACGATCGTGTTGAGCGCGATGCCGATGATGAGTGGCAGATAGATCGTGCGGTGATCCATAACGAAACGCATCACGTCGCGCACGGGGGGCGCGTCGCCCTGATGCCGGCGCGGCGGCTCCCTGACCGTCAGCATCAGCAGCGAGACGAGGATGCCCGGAATGCCCGCGATCAGGAAGGCCGCCTGCCACACGCGCAGCTCGCCGAAAAAGGGCAGGCTGAGCGCGCTCGCGCTCGCGAGCATCGCGACGAGCGTTCCGCCGATCAGGATCGCCAGCCCGTTGCCCGCAATGAAGCCGAAATTGAGCACCGCGATCGCGCGCGGAAGGCGGTGCGGCGGGAAATAGTCGCCGAGCAGCGAATAGCTCGCGGGGCCGGTGCACGCCTCGCCGACGCCCACGCCCACGCGAAAGGCGAAGAGGCCGCCGAAGCTCTTCGCCAGCCCGCACAGTGCGGTCGCTCCGCCCCAGAGCATCATGCCGATGGCGATGAGGTTGCGGCGATTGCCCTTGTCCGCATGCCGCGCGATCGGCAACCCCGCGACCATGTAGAACATGACGAACGCGAACCCCATGATGAGGCTGATCTGTGTGTCGCTGAGCTGAAGGTCCGCCTTGATCTGCGGGACGAGCAGCGCGATGATTCCGCGGTCGAGGAAATTCACGAGCAGCGTCAGCGAAAGGACGAAGACGGCGTACCAGCCCGCGCGCTCGCTGGGCCAGGATCGGGACTCCTGGAAACTGGTGCGTGCGGGGTCGAACAAAGCCGCCATCGCGTGCCTCTCCTTTTCGCCCGTCTGTCGCGGGTCGTATCGAATGTTAGATTGACTCGCGGGCCGGCGTCCAGCAAATTGTATGTATTAGATACAAAAATGAGAGAGGAGATCTGACGATGGCGGAGGCTGACAGGATTGCCGTGCTCGAGAAGCAGGTCGCCGAACTGGCGCGGCGGCTGGTGGTGCAAGAGGACGAGCAGGCCGTCCGCAAGCTGCAGCATCTCTATGGCTACCTCATCGACAAATGCCTGTATCGCGAGACGGTCGATCTGTTCACCGAGGATTGTGAGGTGCATTTCTTCGGCGGAATCTATCGCGGCAAGCAAGGCGCCGCG
>NZ_DASWTD010000646.1:0-5579 GCF_036402335.1 Sphingopyxis sp.
GGCGACCGCAGCCGAAAAGCCGTATACCGCGCACGGAACCCCGCCGCCGATCGACTTGCCGACGACCATCAGGTCGGGCTTCGGTCCGCAGGTGACGCCATGGCCGCCGTAGCCCGACGAGATGGTGTGCGTTTCGTCGAAGACGAGCAGCGTGCCGGTCTCGTCGCAGAGCCTGCGCAGCATTGCCAGAAAGCCTGGCGCATCGCGCACCATCCCGACATTGGTCATCACCGGTTCGGCGAGCACGCAGGCGATGTCGCCGCGATTCAGTGCGTCCGCGAGGGCTTCCTCGTCGTTAAACTCGATCACGGTGGTTGTGTCGCGCAGGTCGTGGACTTGCCCGATCAGGCTCGCGCGCATGACCGGGTCGCCGCCTTTCAGGTCGACAAAGGCGTCATCGACCGCACCATGATAGGCACCGTTGAAGGTCAGGATCTTCGGCCGCCCGCTGATTCCGCGGCACCAGCGGATGATGGCGCGGTTGGCCTCGCTGGCGGTCGTCGTGACCTGCCATTGCGGCAGGCCGAACATGGCCGCCAACCGTTCCGACAGGGCGGCGCCGCGTGTCGTCGGGAGCATGTAGCTCAGCCCTTCACCGGCCTGTTTCGCGAGCGCGGCGGCGAGGGCGGGGGGCGAATGGCCGAACAGGCTGGCCGTGTCGCCGAGGCAGAAGTCGTCATAGACCTGTCCATCGATGCTGGTCAGCGTCGCGTCTTTCGCCGAGGTAGCGATGATCGGCACCGGGCTCGGCCAGTCGCGCATCCAGTGGAAGGGGACCGACTGGAACCAGCCTTTTGCCGCGGCGTGATGCACGAAAGTGCGCGAATTGGCGGTGTGAAAGCGTTCGGCTTCACGATCTGCCACGCGCGCGATATTGGCGGGCGTTATCACCCGAGTTTGTCCTTCATCGCATAATAAAGCAGTCCGAGCGTGGCGAGCGGCCGGCGCAGCCATTTGCCGCCGGGGAAGGGCTTCGACGGCAGGTTCGCGAGGACGTCGAAACGTTCGGCGGTCCCGGCCATCGCCTCGGCGATCAATTCGCCGGCGAGCGTCGTCACCAGCGCACCGTGGCCCGAGAAGCCATGGGCGTAAAAGACATTCCCGCGCCGCCCGATATGCGGCAGCCGGTTCATCGTCACCGCGACTGCGCCGCCCCAGCCATAGTCGATCTTCGCATCGGCGATCTGCGGAAAGACTTGTGCCATGAAGGGGCGGACGAAGGCTGCGATATCGCGCGGCGGTGTTTGCGAATAACGCTCGCCGCCGCCGAAGATCAGGCGCTTGTCGGCCGAAAGCCGGAAGTAGTTGAGCACGAAGCGGCTATCGGCGACGGCGGCATCGCTGGGGAGCAGGGTATCGGCATTCGCGAGCGGCGCGGTCGCGATATTATAGTTCATGATCGGTACGGTGTAGCGCCCGAGACGCGGCTCGCCATCGCGCATCCAGATCTCGCTCATCCAACTATCGGCCGCCAGAATGACATGGCTTGCCCGAATGGCCCCGCCCAAAGCGGAAACGACGGGTTGGACCCCATCTTCGACACCGAATGCCCGGCAGTCCTCCAATATGTTCACGCCGGCGGCGAGCGCCGCTTTGCCGAGACCGATGGCATAGTTGATCGGGTGAAAATGCCCGCCCTGCAGGTCGTAAATCCCGCCGTGATAGAGTTTGCTGCCAATATGCGCTCCCATACCCGGCTTGGCGACGACATCGCTTTGGTAACCGAAGCGTGCCGACAAATATTCGGCCTCGCGCCGCATCGCGTCGAAATCGGCGGATGTCCAGGCCGCTTCGAGGTGGCCCGCCTTCAGGTCGCAATCGATATTATGTTTTTGAATGCGGGCTTTCACGCGGTTCTGGCGCCAGCATAGCTCGAACAGCGCATCGGCGCGCTCCGGACCGAAGTCCTTTTCCAGTTCCGACGCGGTCCAGCGAAGGCCGGGAATGAGTTGGCCGCCGTTACGGCCCGAGGCGCCGAAAGCGATCTTCTCCTTTTCCAGCAGGATCACCGAAAAGCCGCGTTCGGCGCACGCAAGCGCAGCAGCCAAGCCGGTGAAGCCGCCGCCGATGACAACGACGTCGCAGTAGCGATCGCCGTCCAGCCGCGGCTGCGGGGGCCAGCGATGTGCGCTCCCCCCATAATAGCTGTAGGTCAGCGGTTCCGACATGATGCAGCGCCGGTCAGACCCGCATCAACAGATGTTCGCGTTCCCAGCTCGAAACCACCGACTGATAGTTGAAGAGCTCATGGTCCTTCACCGCGAAGAAGATTTCGAAGAAATCGTCGCCGAGCAGGTTGCGGACCTTTTTGCACGAAGCAAAGCGATCGAGCGCAGCCTCCAGTGTGCGCGGCAGCGTGCGTGCACGGTTGTAGGCGCTGCCGGTGATCGGCTTGGCAGGCACCATGCGATCGACCATGCCGATATAACCGCAGATCAGCGACGCCGCGATCGCGAGATAGGGGTTGCTGTCGGCACCGGGCAGGCGATTCTCGACGCGGCGGTTGTTCTTGTCCGAAATCGGCACGCGGAACCCGCACGAGCGGTTATCCTCACCCCACTGGACGTTGATCGGTGCCGCGCTGTCGGGACGCATGCGGCGGAAACTGTTCACATTGGGCGCCCATAGCGGCGAGATTTGCGGCATGTAGCGCACCAGCCCGGCGATATAGCTGCGGAACATCGCGCTATCGCGGCCATTGGCGGTGGAGAACAGGTTCTTGCCATTCGCCGCGTCGACCACCGATTGGTGGATATGCATCGCGCTGCCTGGCTGGCCCGCCATCGGATTGGCCATGAAGGTCGCGTAAACATTGTGCTGCTTCGCGACGTTGCGCACGACGCGCTTGAACAGGAAAACTTCATCGGCGAGCCGCAAAGGATCGCCGTGCTCGAAATTGACCTCGAGCTGCGCGGCGCCCATTTCGTGGATCATCGTGTCGATATCGAGCCCCATCAGCTCGCAATCGTCATAGATATGATCGATGATATCCTCATATTCGTTCATCGCCTCCAGCCCATAGGGCTGGCTCGCGGTTTCGCTGCGCCCCGACTGGCCGACGGGCGGGGTCAGCGGGAAATCGGGATCGGCATTTTGCGACACGAGGTAGAATTCGACCTCGGGCGCGATGATCGGTTTCCAGCCCTTTTCCTCGTACAGGCCGAGCACTTTCTTGAGGATCGTCCGCGGTGCGATATCGACTTCGGTCCCGTCGCCGTTGAACGCGTCGGCGATCACGAAGGCGGTGGGCGAGGTAAAGCCCGGCGCGACGCAGATCGTGTCGGGATCGGCGATCAGATATTTGTCGGGATCCTTGTCCCAGATATCGTCGATATCCTCGGGGTAATGGCCGTCGATCGTGCAGATGAAGACACTGCCCGGGATACGCAGCGACTTGTCCTTTACCGATGACAGGAACTTCTTCGCCGGCAGCACCTTGCCGCGCTGGACCCCGTTGATGTCGGGGACGATACATTCGACTTCGTCGATTTTATGGTCGCTGATCCATTGTTCCAGATTGACTGACATGAGCCCCCGATTGGGCCGAGGAGTCGGCCCGTTGTGGAGCGGGCAGCGTATCGCAAGCTTTGGGGGAGCGCCAGAGGGGGCCGCTATCCGGCCATTTCCGGCATGATTATATGCCGGATCCTTTGCTTGTGCGAAACCGGTAATGCTTCATCTTCATCAGTGCGGACTTGCCCTGTCGGCAAGAATGGCGATGATGCCGAAACGCCCGGAAGGAGATGGTGGCAATGAGAGGCGACAACGACCAGCTGGCCTCCTTCTGGATGCCCTTCACCGCCAATCGATCGTACAAGGCACAGCCGCGCCAGCTCGTGTCCGCGAGCGGTATGTATTATCAGTCGAGCGATGGGCGGCAGATCCTCGACGGCACCTCGGGCCTCTGGTGCAGCAACGCGGGCCATTGCCGCCCCGAGATTACCGAAGCGATCGCCAACGCGGCGGCGACGCTCGATTTTGCGCCGACCTTTCAGCTCGGACACCCGCTGCCGTTCGAACTCGCGCAGCGGCTTGCCGCCCTGATGCCCGACGGGCTCGACCGGATATTCTTCACCAACAGCGGCTCCGAATCGGTTGATACGGCACTGAAAATTGCGCTCAATATCCAGCGCGCGAAGGGGCAGGGGACGCGCACCCGGCTGATCGGGCGCGAGCGCGGCTATCATGGCACCGGCTTCGGCGGGATCAGCGTCGGCGGGCTCGTCAACAACCGCCGCGCCTTCGGTGGCGGACTGCCCGGCGTCGATCATCTCCGCCATACGCATGACATCGAACGCAATGCTTTCACGCGCGGCTTTCCGCAGCATGGTGCCGAATTGGCCGACGATCTTCAGCGGCTTGTCGACCTCCACGGCGCCGATACGATCGCGGCGGTGATCGTCGAACCAATGGCAGGCTCGACCGGCGTGCTCGTGCCGCCGGCGGGCTACCTCCAGCGCCTGCGCGAGATTTGCGACAGGCACGGCATCATCCTGATTTTCGACGAGGTGATCACGGCGTTCGGCCGCGTCGGTGGCGCGACAGCTGCGGGGCAATGGGGCGTGACGCCCGATATCATCACCATGGCAAAGGGGCTCACGAACGCCGCCGTCCCGATGGGGGCGGTCGCGGTGAAGCGTGAACTGCACGACGCGGTCATCGACAGTGTGCCCGGTGGAATCGAGCTGTTCCACGGCTACACCTATTCGGGGCATCCGCTCGCGAGTGCCGCGGGCCTCGCGACACTCGATCTCTATGCCCGCGACGGGCTGTTCGATCGCGCGACCGAACTCGGCGGCTATTGGGAGGATGCGGCGCACAGCCTGAAAGGCGCGCACCATGTCATCGATATTCGCACAGTCGGGCTTGTTGCGGGCATCGAACTCGAGCCGCGCGGCGGAGCACCGACGGCCCGCGCGATGGAATTGTTCCATGCCTGCTTCGATAACGGCCTGCTCGTTCGGGCGACGGGCGACATCATTGCGTTGTCACCGCCCCTGATTGTCGAGCGCGCGCAGATCGACGATATGTTCGGGAAAATCGGGGAATTGCTGGGCCGGATCGACTAACGGTAAAGCCGGTCAGTCGGCCGGTAAAGCCGGTCAGTCGGCGGCGGCGCTGGCTTCGGCCCTTGCGGCCGCGGCGGCGGTTTGCCGCGCGCGCGTCGCTTCGGTCTGGATCAGGCGCTCGGCCATTGTCCGCCACGCCTGTTCGGCGCGCAGGTTGCGGTCACGCACCTGCGACAGCGTGCTTTCCGCCGCGTCGGCCGCGCATTTGTCTGCCTGGATCAGGTAGAAATCGCTGGTGTTCGACATGGCAGAAAATCCTTCATTTAGGGTTGGGTCGACATGAATCAGTCGACCATCTGGGCAATCAGCCGGCGCAGTTCGCGCCGCGACAATGTTGGTGATCGCCGTATTGGCTTGTCGGCCCGCGCATCGATTGCGGAATAGGGCCGAAGAAGGGAGGGAAATGCATTCAATTTGAAGTTCATAATATCCTGTGGTTTTGTTCTGTTTTTCGGTGGACGGGAAATCCAGCGACCGGCCGGATACGAAAATCCGCACCCGGCCGGCCGC
>NZ_DASWTD010000647.1:0-6316 GCF_036402335.1 Sphingopyxis sp.
GTCCCCTTGAAGCCGACCTGCGCCATGATCTTCTTCATCTCGCCATGGATGCGCGCGACCTCGGCCAGGCCAAGGTCGTGGATCTCGGCCGCGGTCATGTCGGTCGTCGTATAATTGGCGAGCAGCGCCTCATAATAGGCCTTGCCGTCGGGCAGGCGCCAGATGCCGTCCTGCGTCGGCGCGCTCGCCTGCTGCCGCTTCATTTCGGCGAGCAGGCGGCCATAGGCCGGGCCTGCGCTCTCGGCCCATGCCGCTTTGGCCGACGCGACCAGCCGTGCCTTTTCGACAGCGTCGATCGCGAGCTTGCCGACCTTGGCGCTGATATCCTCCACCACCGCATTGTCGGGGCCCTGCAGGTTTCCGATATCCGAGATAAGATAGGCATAGACCCATTTCGGCGGCTGAATGCCCTTCGCGGCGCGTATTGCCGATTGTGCCGACAGCGCGTCGAGGATCGGGCCGAGCCCGCGGATGCGCGCGATATAGGCTTCGGCTTCGGGGACGTCGGCGACGCGGTGGATATTGATCAGGAAGGCGGGCATCTGGCTCTGCGCGCCGTTCATCTGATCGAAGATATAGCCATGGTCGCGGAACGCGAACAGGCGATCGGCGCGCGCTGCCTGCGTGTTGAACAGTTCGAACGACAGCGCTTCGTCGGCGGTTAGTTTTGCGGGGTCGTAGCTCCCGAGCATCGCCGCGGCGGTCGCCTGTTGCAGCTTGTGGCTTGCGACCGCGGTCTCGTCGGACACATCGTCCCATTTGCCATAGTCGCCGTCGCGAATCCCGCGGCGCGCCTTGGTTTCGGGGGACAAGGAAAGCTGTGCTGCGTCATAAGTGTCGAAAAATTGCCCGAGGTTCGCGCCGGCCGGGGCGGCTTCGGGGGCGGGCACCGCAGCGATCGTGGCGGGCGCCTCCTGCACCGCGGCTGGAGTGCAGCCTGCCGCCGCAACGAGGACGAGGCCGGTCGACAGGCGGGCGACAAGATGAAGGTGCGACACGATTTTCTCCCGGATTTTCCGATGGCTTTTTGCTGGTCGGCCGGGGCTTGCCATAGCCCTCCTGCGCGCGCAATGGCATGGGCATGTCGCTCTTCGCTTCCCTGACCGACGCCGCTTATGCGCTCGTCCGCCCGATCGTCCACGCTACCGATGGCGAGGCGGCGCATAATCTGACGTTGAGCGCGCTTGAACCGTTGCCGCGTGCGCGGGCCGCGCTGACCAGCCCGATCCTCGCGACCGAACTTGCCGGCATAAGCTTTCCGAACCCCGTCGGCCTCGCGCCCGGTTTCGACAAGGACGCCCGCGTCGCAGCGGTGATGCCGCGTTTCGGTTTCGGTTTTGTCGAGGTCGGGACGCTGACCCCGTTGCCGCAGGAAGGCAATCCGCGCCCGCGCCTGTTCCGGCTGGTCGAGGACGGCGCGGTGATCAACCGCATGGGTTTCAACAACGGCGGGCAGGCGGCGGCGGCGGAGCGGATCGCAAGGCTTCGTGCGTGTGGCATCGCCGTGCCGCTCGGCATCAATATCGGCGCCAACAAGGACAGCGCCGACCGCATCGCCGACTATGCGAAAGGCACGGCGGCGATGGCGCCGCTCGCCGATTATCTTACGGTCAATATCAGCTCGCCCAATACGCCGGGCCTGCGCGCGCTCCAGGACAAGGGCGCGCTCGAAGCGCTGCTCGACGGTGTTGCGGCGGCGCAGCCCTCCGGCGCAGCAAAGCCTGTCTTCCTGAAAGTGGCGCCCGACCTCGAGCCCGCCGACATCGACGATATCGTGGCGGTGGCGCTGGGCAAGGGGCTCGCGGCGGTGATCGTGTCGAACACGACGATCGTGCGCGGCGCACTGGCCTCGCGGCATGCGCAGGAAGCGGGGGGGCTGTCGGGCGCCCCGCTCGCCGGACTGGCGCTGCAGCGGGTCCGGGACTTTCACCGTGCGAGCGGTGGAAAGCTGCCGCTGGTCGCAGCCGGCGGGATCGCGTCGGCGGAGCAGGCGTGGGAGCGCATTCGTGCGGGCGCCAGCCTCGTCCAGATTTATTCGGCGATGGTCTATGCCGGCCCCGGCCTTGCTGCGAGGATCGCGCGCGGGCTCGAGGATCTCGCCGTGCGCGACGGTTTCACGCGCGTCACCGAGGCGGTGGGGACGGCGCACTGACGGGGTTGCGCTGACCCGAGGCGCGCGCCAAAGTCGGCGCATGCTGAAAAGATTCCTCCCGCTTGCCGCCCTCGTCACCTTTGCCATCCCTTCGCTTGCGCTTGCGCAGGGCGTGACCTCCTCCGCGGATTCGCGCGCCACCGAGGCGGGGCGCGAGATTTTGCATCAGGGCGGCACCGCGGCCGACGCTGCGGTCGCAATGGTCGCGGTACTGACGCTCGTCGAACCGCAGTCGAGCGGCATCGGCGGTGGCGGCTTCATGGTCTATCACAATGCCGGTGACGGCAGCATCTCGACGATCGACGGCCGCGAAACGGCGCCGGCTGCGGGAAAGCCCGAGCGCTTCCTCGGCCCCGACGGAAAGCCGCGTCCTTATATGGAGGTCATTCCCGGCGGCCTTTCGGTCGGCGTGCCGGGCAATATGCGCCTGATGGAAATGGCGCACAGGAAATGGGGCAAGCTCGAATGGAAGGCCTTGTTCCAGCCCGCGATCAAGCTTGCCGAAGAGGGATTCGAGGTCACCCCCGCGCTCTATAACTGGCTGAGCCAGTTCCAGCCGATGTGGAAGGATTTCCCCGCCGCGCGCGCGATCTATTATGTGGACGGCAAGCCCGCCCCGGTCGGCACGCGTCTGAAGAACCCGGCCTATGCGGCGGTGCTGCGCGACATCGCGGCGCGCGGGCCCGATGCCTTTTATTCGGGTGCCAACGCGCGCGCGATCAGCGATGCGGTGACGAAGGCGCCGCGCAACGCGACGCCGATGACGCTCAAGGATCTGGCGGGGTACCGGGCAAAGGAGCGCCCGGCGGTCTGCACCACCTATCGCATTTACAAGGTCTGCGGCATGGGCCCGCCCTCGTCGGGCGCGACCACCGTCTTCGGCATCCTCGGCATGATCGAGGGTTGGGACATGAAGACGATGGGCAAGGATAATCCGATGAGCTGGCACCTGCTCTCGGAAGCGATGCAGCTCTCCTATGCCGATCGCGCCGCCTATCTCGGCGACGCCGACTTTGTCGACGTTCCCGTGCAGGGCCTGCTCGACAAGGCCTATCTCGCCGAACGCCGCCAGCTGATCTCGCCTTACGGCGCTGCCGGCCGCTACGAGCCCGGCACGCCGCCGGGTGCCAGGCCGCGCGCCGCTGCGCCGCCGGTGCCCGAGCAGGGGACGACGCATTTCGTCGCCGCCGACCAGGCGGGCAACGTCGTATCGATGACCTCGACCGTCGAAAGCATCTTCGGCAGCCAGCTGATCGCGAACGGCTATTTCCTCAACAACGAGCTGACCGACTTCGACCTCGCGCCGACCAAGGACGGCGTGCCGACCGCAAACCGGGTGCAGGCGGGCAAGCGTCCCTTGTCCTCGATGTCGCCGACGATCGTCTATGGTCCCGACGGCAAGGTCGTGCTCGCGGTCGGTTCGGCGGGCGGCAAGCGTATCATCATGCATGTGACGAAGGTGCTCGTCGGCGTGCTCGACTGGGGACTGACCGCCAAGGAAGCGATGGAATTACCCAACCTCTTTTTCGGCCAGTCGGGGGCGATCATCGAGAATAATGATGCCGGCAAGGCGATTGCCGCAAAGATGAAACCCTTCGGCTACAGCATCACGCCGACCGATCTCGGCTCAAAGCTCAACGCGATCGAGCGTGTCGGCGAGGGCTGGCGCGGTGCCGCCGATCCGCGCGGTCCGGGCACATCGGCGGTGGATGGCGCGCCGCCGCAGGGCTAAAACAACCCGCAACGAAAATATAAGAGACAATGAACACTCCCTGGAGAGAGGCAGAATGAAGCTCGTAAATCCCCATCTCGACCATTTTCCGAGTCTGGTCGCGATGTTCTTCGACCGTGCGGGGCGCGGTGGCGAAGACCCGTTCCTGTGGCGCAAGGCCGATCGGGCCTGGCAACCGCTGAGCTGGCGGCAGGTCGCGAACCAGGTGTCGGCGCTCGCGCACAGCCTGCGCGAACTCGGCCTTAAGGAAGGCGACCGTGTCGTCCTCGTCAGCGAGAATCGCCCCGAATGGTGCATCGCCGACCTCGGTATCATGGCCGCGGGCTGCATCACCGTGCCGACCTATACGACGAACACCGAACGCGACCACCAGCACATCCTCGACAACAGCGGGGCAAAGGCGGTGATCGTCTCGACCGCGAAGCTCGCGCGTACGTTGATGCCGGCGGTGATGCGCTCCGACGCGCATATCGTCATCAGCATGGAGAGCCTGCGCGTCGGCCAGCAGGGCGAAGTCGCGATCCACGACTGGGACCCGCTCGTCGCCAGCGGCGAAGCCTATCTGGAGGAAGCCAAGGCGCGCGGGCTCGCGATGAAGCGCGAAGATACCGCCTGCCTGATCTACACGAGCGGCACCGGAGGGGCGCCGCGCGGGGTGATGCAGCATCATGGCGCAATCCTGCACAATGCCGCGGGGGCGGCCGAAGTTCTCGTCAATGATTTCGGGATCGGTGACGAAGAGGTGTTCCTGTCGTTCCTGCCGCTCAGCCACGCCTATGAACATTCGGGCGGCCAATTCCTGCCGATCATGGTCGGTGCCCAAATCTACTACAGCGAGGGGCTCGAAAAGCTCGTCTCGAACATCGAGGAAACGCGCCCGACGATCATGGTCGTCGTGCCGCGGCTTTTCGAGGTGATCCGCGCCCGGATGATCAAGTCGGTCGAAAAGCAGGGCAAGCTTGCTAACTGGATGCTGCGGCAGGCGCTGCGCGTCGGCGAAAAGGACTATGAACGGCGCATGGGCGTGCTCGACCGCCCCGTCGACCTGATCCTCGACAAATTGTTCCGGCCCAAGATCGGCAAGCGCTTCGGCGGCCGGATGAAGGCGCTGGTCTCGGGCGGTGCGCCGCTCAATCCCGAAATCGGCGTCTTCTTCCACTCGATCGGCCTGACCTTGCTCCAAGGCTATGGTCAGACCGAGGCGGGACCCGTGATCAGCTGCAACCGCCCGAGCGCGGGGATCAAGATGGATACCGTCGGCCCGCCGCTGATGAACACCGAAGTCCGCATCGCCGACGATGGCGAAATCCTCGTGCGCGGCGAACTGGTGATGAAGGGCTATTGGCGCAACAAGGCCGAGACCGAGCGCGTGCTGGTGCCAAATCCCGCGGAGCCGGACAAGGGCGCCTGGCTTCACACGGGCGACATCGGCCATATCGACGACAAGGGCCGCATCGTCATCACCGACCGCAAGAAAGACCTGATCGTTAACGACAAGGGCGACAATGTTTCGCCGCAGCGCGTCGAGGGTATGCTGACGCTCCAGCCGGAGATCTTGCAGGCGATGGTCTATGGCGACAAGCGTCCGCACCTCGTCGGCATTCTTGTCCCCGACCCCGAATGGATGGCCGAATGGGCGGAGGCCGAAGGGTTGCCCAAAGATCTGTGCCGGCTGCGCGAGCATGAGAAGTTCCGCGCCGCGATCCGCGCCGCGGTCGACCGGGTGAACGGCCAGTTGTCGGTGATCGAAAAGGTGCGCAAGTTCGACTTCGCCGACGAAGCCTTCACGATCGAAAACGAGCAGATGACGCCGTCGATGAAGATCCGGCGCCATATCCTGAAGCAGGTTTACGCGGACAGGATCGCGGCGCTGTACAAGGGTTGATCAGTAGAAGGGGCGATCAGGCGGACGGAACGTCGGCGGCCGGCTTGCCGGCACGCCGCCGCCGCGCGCGACATCGGCAGCAAATTGTCCAACGGTCATGGCGCTGGTTAGGCCGCGCAACCTTTCGAAAAGGCTAAGGCGCCGCTTTCGCGCCTCTTCCACCGGAATCTAGCAGGCGGGGGTGCGACCCGAAGAGCTCGGCGCAAACCGGACCCCGCCTGCGGCTGAACCCTTGGGCTCAGCCTTTGTCCCCCGCCGGTTTGCGATAGGGGACGAATTCGCCGAACACGCACGTCGGGCCGCGAATGCCGCTCGACCGGTCGACCAGATGGAAGAAATCGCCGCTGCAGGTCGACGACCCGAATTGCCGCACGACCATGATGTCGCTGTCGCGTGCGAGACCGGGGCAGCTGCTCTTGAGGTCGTTGCGGTAAACGATGTTGCTTCCCGAGCGGTACAGCAGGATGCTGTCCGACACGCGGATCGTGTCGGTGCTGCGATAGCTGGGCAGGCATTTGACCGGCTCGCCGGCGACCTTGCCGGCCAG
>NZ_DASWTD010000648.1:0-2736 GCF_036402335.1 Sphingopyxis sp.
GCCGCGCTTTGCCGCGGGATCGGCGAGCGCACCGAAGCTCGAATGGCCGCGCACGAGCTGGGTGCAGAGCAGGTCGATCGCCTGCTCGACGAAGAGCCGCGAGTTGGTCCCGCCCGCCGCGGCCTCGTTGCTGAGCATCGTGACCAGATTGACCACGGTCGGGTCCTCGAAGGCGACGCGATGGAGCAGGTCGAATTCGCGCCCGTTCGTCATCTCCAGCGCGGCCGAGGCCAGCCTTTCGTGGGTCAGATAGACGTGGCTGACGTCCGAATTGCCCGAAATGTCCCAGCGGCCGTCCTGCCCCTTGGGGATGATCACCATCGTCCCGACGCGCGAGCGGGCGCGGATGTTGATGCCGCCCGGCGCGCGCAGGCTCATGTCGCCGTCGCCGCCATGATGCGCGACGACGACATGCGCGGGGAGCGCAGCGAGCGTGTCGTGTACCGGTCCGTGCTGCCAGCGGCCGGTCAGCAGCGTGTCGCCGCGCAACCCATCGGACATGGTGATGGGCGGCCGGTCGAGGATGCGCGCCATCCCCTCGAGCGAACCCTCGGATTCCTTCATCACCGGCATGGCGGGTGCCATGGTCACCTCTGCCCGAACCCCTCCGAAAGCAGCCTGACGAATCGATAAGCGGCGAAATTCTGCCACGAACGCCTTGCGACCGCAATTTCGGAACAGTCGCCGCAAGGTGCGAACGGCGGGCTCGTGCTGGCCCGGCTATCTCCAATCCATCGGACGCAAACCCGCGCCGAAGCAAAAAAGGAGAAGTATCATGACGACGAAGACCATCCTCATCACCGGTGCCGGCTCGGGCTTCGGCAAGGCGGCGGCTATCGGCATGGCCCGGAACGGCCACAATATCATCGCGACCGCGCAGGTGTCGTCGCAGGTCACCCCGCTGCGCGAAGAAGTCGCGGCGCTGGGCCTTGCCGACAAGATCCGCGTCGAACGCCTCGACCTCACCGACCCCTATGACATCCGCCAGGCGCAGGGCTGGGACATCGACGTCCTGTGGAACAACGCGGGCATGGGCGAAGCGGGCCCGGTCTGGGAGATCCCGCTCGACCTCGTCCGCAAGAATTACGAGATCAACGTCTTCCTGCCGCTCCAACTGACGCAGGGCATCGTCCAGCGCTGGGTCCGCGAAGGCAAGTCACTGGGCAAGAAAGTCGTCTTCACCTCGTCGATGGGCGGGCTGTTCACCCCGGCGAACTGGGGCACCTATGTTTCGACCAAGCATGCGCTCGAAGCCTTCGCCGAGGCGATGCAGCAGGAACTCGCCGCCTATGGCGTCAAGGTCCAGACGATCAACCCCGGCGCCTATTACACCGGCTATAACGAGACGATGGCGGACAATCCGTTCCGTTGGCTCGACGACAGCGTGAACTTCACCAAGCGCGCCGACCTGCGCAAGGGCTTCGACGACTTCTTCGCCACCCCCGAGGGCAAGATGGACCCGACCGAGATGATCGATCGCATGATCGAGGTCGTTCCCGCCGACGAAGGCAAATTCCGCAACGTCATGCCCAAGGTCATCGAGGACATGCTGAAACAGCACCAGCTCGACGCCTGGGAGAACCGGATCTGATCGAGCCCCCGGCCGCGGCGCCATGCGCCCCTCCCTCCGGCGCCGCGGCCACCCCCATTTCGAGCGAGAAGGAATATTCCGATGAGCATCACGCAAGAACAGGCCGACACCGCGATCGCCGCCGCCCGCAAGGCGGCCGAAGCGATCGGTGTGCCGATGAACATCGCGGTCTATGACGACGGCGCGAATATGAAGGCCTTCCTCCGCATGGACGGCGCCTTTCTGGGCTCGGCCGACATCGCGCTGAACAAGGCGCGCACCGCCGCGCTCTTCGGTTTCAACACCGAGGCGCTTTACGACTTCGTCAAGCCGGGCGGCACCTCGCCGGGCTTCGAGCGCACCAACGGCGGGCTTATCGTCTTCGCGGGCGGCGTGCCGGTGAAGGATGCCGAAGGCCGGCTGATCGGCGCGGTCGGTGTGTCGGGCGGCGAGGTCGCCCAGGATTTTGATGTGGCCAATGCCGCGGTCGCGGCGCTGAATTAGGGAGAGAGACGATGGCAAAGTGGATCAAGAATATCGGCCGGATCGGACTCGCGCTGGCGGCCGTGACGATGGCGACAAAGGCTGCGGCCAATGAAGCCGACACCAACCGCGCGACCATCGCGAAGGCGATGGACGCCTGGGCCGCAGGAACGGGCGGTCCCTACGACCTCCTCGCCGACGATGCGGTGTGGACGATCGCGGGCAATTCGCTTGGCAGCAAGACCTATCCCTCGAAGGAAGCGTTCATGCGCGAGGTCATCCGGCCGTTCAACGCGCGGATGCAGACACGGCTGATCCCGAGCGTGCACAGGCTCTACGCCGACGGCGACACGGTGGTCGCGCATTTCGATGCGAAAGGCACGGCGCGCGACGGCAAGCCCTACCTCAACAGCTATGCATGGATACTGACGCTCAAGGACGGGCGGATCGTGCGAGCCTATGCCTTCTTTGACGCCAAGGCGTTCGACGATTTCTGGACCCGGGTTTCGCCGCTTGCAGACTGATCTCGTGCGAGGCGGTTCAAGCTTTTCGGGACCCCGCAAGAAGGGTAAATGGTGCCCAGAAGAGGACTCGAATATTATATTTAACTTATTGTAATATAGGTATTTCTCCTCGTGATTTTGAGCTGATACCCAGCCCGATACCCCCTTTATATTCGATGT
>NZ_DASWTD010000649.1:0-1635 GCF_036402335.1 Sphingopyxis sp.
AGGCCTTTCCTACATTATCCGGCCATGCCAGCATTCATCCCGGCTATTTCATCGGGTGGACAAAAGCGGTTGACGGCCGGTGTGGGCAAACGGTCAGGGCCGGGCGCTTCCAGCACCCGGCAGGGTCAAATGGAACGGCGCACAGGGCTGAACTTTACTGACCTTTGGACAATATTGCAGCAGCAGCCCTCCGCCCCGAAACCGACACCGGCCCTGGGGCGTCATCCCATGATGAAGGCGTTGAGCTTGTTGCCGTCGGGATCGCGGAAATATCCGGCGTAGAATCCCTCGCCGCGCGGTCCCGGGGGGCCTTCGCAGGTGCCGCCGTGCGCCAGCGCGATTTCGTGGAGGCGGTGGACCTGGTCCTTGTCCTTCGCCTGCAGCGCCACCATCACGCCATTGCCGACGGTCGCGACATTGCCGTCGAAGGGTCTGGTCAGCCCGATTCCTGCGCACCCATCGGGCTTGCCCCACGCGATGAAGCCGTCGAATTCCATCATGCGGGGCGTGTCCAGTTCAGCGGCAATCGCATCATAGAATTCCGCCGCCCTGGCGAGATCCTTCGTTCCCAGCGTCACATAGCCAATCATCATCCTTCTCCCGACTCGATATTATGAGAACATAATATGAACGACAGCCGGGGGGCGCAAACAAAAAGGGGCGCCGGACCCGAAGGTCGCGGCACCCCTCTTTATGGGCGTGAAAGCCGAAGCTTATTTCACGCGCACCGCGATAAAGGCCGACGGACCGCCACGGCGCAGGATTTCGAGCAGCACCGCATCGCGGCCCGCCTTCTTGGCATCGGCGACTGCCTTGGCGAGCGCCTCGCTCGTCGTGACCGGCACGCGGTTGGCGCTGAGGATCACGTCGCCACGGCGCAGACCCTTGCGGCCCGCATCGCTGTTCGCCGACGCGGCGCCGATAACGAGGCCCTTGGTTCCGGCATCGACCCCCACCGCGCGCGCGATATCGGGCGTCACGACCTGCACCGACAGGCCGAGCTCGTCCTGAAGGGCCTTGTCCGCCGCGCCGGTCGGATCCTCGGGCTCGGGCTGTTCCGCCTCGGGATCGAAATTGCTGCCCGCCAGCTCTTCCTCGGGCGGACGCGTGCCGACGAGCGTTTGCAGCGTCATCGCCTTGCCGTCGCGGATGATCTCGAGCGGGATACGCGTGCCCGGTTTGGTGTTCGAGACGATGTACGACAAAGTCTGCTGCGGCGTGACGTCCTTGCCGTTGACCTTGGTCACCACGTCGCCGCGCTTCAGCCCGGCCTTTTCGCCCGCCTGCCCGGGCTCGACGCGCTGAATGAACTCGCCGCGATCCTTGGGCAGGCCAAGCGCCGCCGCCAGATCCTCGTCGACCGGCGCGATGCCGATCCCCAGATAGCCGCGCTGGATCTTCTCGCCTGCGCGCAACGCGTTGATCACCGGGATCGCCGCGTCGGCGGGGATCGCGAAGTTGACGCCGATGTTCGCGCCGACGGGCGAGATCAGCATATTGTTGATGCCGACGACATTGCCCTGAAGGTCGAACAACGGGCCGCCCGAATTGCCGCGGTTGATCGCAGTATCGGTCTGGATATAGCGGTCATAGGCGCCGCCCTGGCCGATGTTGCGCTGCACCGCCGAGATGATG
>NZ_DASWTD010000650.1:0-6405 GCF_036402335.1 Sphingopyxis sp.
CCAATGGCTGTCGACCACCGGGCCATAGCTCGCCCCCTGTTCGGCGCGCAGGCGGTCGAACAGCCGGTCGTTGAAGATCGCGGCAAGGATTTCGAGCCCGCGTGCGTCGCGCGGACTGGCGACGCCGCCACCGGTCGGCCAGGCGGTCATCGCCGCCGCCTGCCCCTGCTCGCCGCGATGATAGGCGATATCGGGCACGGTTACATGTCTGGCGAACTCGACGCGCTGACCGGCCGGAGGCGCCAACGCCTTGCGCGGTGGCAGCGCGCCGAGCGTTTCGGCGAGGATCTTGCGATAGTCGACCGAAGCGAGGTCGCCAAAAATCTGGACCTCGATCGGCCCACTCGCCAGTCGCGGCTCCCAAAAGGCGCGGAAAGCTGCCGGGGTCAGCGCCTCGATCTGCGCCTTGTCGGGTGCCGCCCAACGCGCATCGTTGTTGGTCAGCCAACCGCGCAGATTGCGGTCGAGCACCGCGTTCGGTGTCGCGTCATTGAGGTCATATCCGGTGAGATAGCCGATCCGCAGCCGTTCGACCGGCGCCGGGTCCCAGCGCGGCTGCGCCAGCTTTCCCGCAATCAGTCGCATCTGGTCGGCGAGATCGGCAGGTTTGCTTTCGGCTGACAATTCGAACGCATCGTCATCGATCGCGAAGTTCATCTGTATCTGCCGCCCGTTGGTGAGCTGGTCGATCTCGTTCTGGCCCCACGGTCCGATCCCGCTCGCGACCAGCGCATAATCGCCGGTCCACAGCAGGTTCGGCGCGTCGGCGGCCACGCTGCGGTTGCCGGTGCCGAAGCGGACGTTGACGCGAACCTTGCCCGGTTCGACCTTGTTGTTCGAGACAAGCGCGGTCACGCCATTGGCGAACTCGATCCGCTCGGCGCGGAGTCCGAGGAGGCTGTTCGTCGCGGTGATCGTGCCCGGCTGGCCGATAGCAGGGAGTTGCCTGAAATCGGCCTTCACCGTCGCCAGCCGGTCGTCGCGCGCGGTGACCGGCGCCTTCAGTGCCGCGAGCACCGCGGCATTGCCGCCGGCCTCGGTCGGCGTGGTCAGCACGACGCGCGTCACCGGCGCGGCAAAGATCGCCTTGCTGATCTCGAGCATCACCTTGGGCGTCGCCGAGGCGCGGATCGCCTTGAACATGTCGACCTGCCCCTGCGGGCTGGTCACCGTTTCGCCGATGTCGACCGCGCGCACCATGTCGTCGGCCAGCCGCGCACCGGGTTCGTTGCGCGCATTTTCCAGTTCCTTCACCAGGAACGCTTCGATTTCGTTGGCCTCGCGGTCGATGTCGGCCTGCGACGGCGGGGTTCGCACCGCGTCGGCGATCACGCCGCGGACGTCGGCGAGCGCGGCTTTCCAGTCGCTCAGCGGGACGATCGACGCCATCGTCACGTCGGCGCTGCGGCTGACATATTGCTGCTCGACGGTCGCGACCAGATAGCTGCCGCCGCTGCGCGCACGGTTTTCCAGCCTGCGGTTGACCAGCGCCTGCGCGATGAATTCGAGATAGAGTCGCCGCGTGTTTTCGACCGTATCGATCCGCTTCTGCCATGGGCGAACCATTGCCAGCGTCAGCGCGAGCGGCTGGTTCGCCTCGACGATTTCCAGCGCCGCCGGCTTTTTCGGATCGGGCTTGCCAAAATCGGGCTGCACCGGCCCCGGCGTGTCGACGCCCCAGTCGCCATAATATTTCGCGATCAGGCGCGCGAATTCGGCCGGGTCGCCATCGCCAACGATGACGACAACGGCGCGTTCGGGCCGGTACCAGCGATTGTGAAACGCCGCGACCGACGTTGCGCTCGCCTTGCCGAGCGAGGCGGTCGTCCCGATCGGTGAGCGGTCACCGAGCAGCTGGCCGGCGAACAGATGCGAATTGGTCAAGTCGCCGATCCGCTTTTGCGGACCGTCCGATTCGCGCAGCTCGGACATCACGACACCGCGCTCGGCGGCGACCGCGAGTTCCGAAATCCGCGGCTCGCGCACCATGCCCGCCAGCAATTTCATGCTCTCGTCAAGATTGGTCGGCGTCACACTCGGCAGGTCGAGTTGATAGGCGGTCTGGGTCGGGGTCGTCTGCGCGTTCGAATCGCTGCCGAAGGTCACGCCGAACCGCTGCCAGATGCGCTTGGCCTCGCCGTCGGGAATATGCTCCGACCCACGGAATGTCAGATGTTCGAGAAGATGCGCATAGCCGCGCTCATCTTCGGTTTCGAACATCGATCCGACGTCCATCCGGACCCGGATCGACACCTGCCCCGGGGGAACGCCGTTGTTGCGCACCGCATAGCGCACGCCGTTCGGCAGCACGCCGAACTGCCACGCCGTATCGCGCGGGATATCGCTGCCGGCATACAGCCAGTCGCCATCCTTCGCCTGGCTCTCGGCGGTCGCCACCGGCGCCCCCGCCTGCGCATGGCCAGCAGCCGGAAACAGCAGCAGCGCTGCCCCGGCCCCGGCAAGGAAAAAGGATCGGACGGAACGGGGCGACGGGCGCGCGGGGAAATAAGACATTGGCGCATCTTATCGCGTTCGAACCTTGCTGGCCACTGAACTGTCACGCCCCTTGTCCTGCGCGCGCGCGCAGCTTAGCCAGATGCAATGAGTACCGCGCCCGCATCACCCCCCGCCCCCGTCGCCGCTCTGGTCCAGATGACGAGCGGGATCGATCCCGACGCCAATCTGGCCGCGATCGACCGCGCGATGGGCGAAGCGGCGGCGGGCGGCGCCGCCATGGCCTTCCTCCCCGAAATGTCGCTGCTGCTCGATCGTGACCGCGCGCGTTCGGCCGCGCATGTCGCCCGCGAAGCCGACAGCCCCTGGCCCGCTGCGCTTCAGGCCATGGCGCAGAAGCATGGGTTATGGCTGCATTCGGGGTCGATGCCGCTTCTCGCCGACGACGGCCAGCGGCGCGTCAATCGCAGCCACATCATCGCGGCCGACGGCAGCATCCGCGCACGCTACGACAAGATCCACATGTTCGATGTTACGCTGCCATCGGGCGAAAACTGGACCGAATCCGCGGCTTATGCCGGCGGTGACGCGATGGCGGTGGTCGAAACCCCGCTCGGGCAACTGGGCCTCAGCATCTGTTACGACCTGCGGTTTCCCGAGCTTTACCGGGCGCTGACCGAGCGCGGCGCAACCCTGATCGCGATTCCCGCTGCCTTCACCGTATCGACGGGCGAAGCGCATTGGCACGTGCTGATGCGCGCGCGCGCGATCGAAACCGGCTGCCACGTCATCGCCGCGGCACAGTCGGGCACGCACGCCGACGGGCGCGAAACCTATGGCCACAGCCTGGCGGTGGACCCATGGGGCGCGGTGCTGTCGGACGCCGGAACCGGGTCCGAGACGGGGGATCGCGGGTACAGGCTGAGCTTTGCGCCGATCGCGGGCGCCGCGGTCGATCGTGCGCGGCAGGCGATACCCCTCGCCCGATCGCGGGCGAACAGGGACATCGCGCTATAGACAATCCAGGCGTGCACCGCGCAGGTAGGCCGGTGTCGCATCGATACCGCAAATGCACAAAGGGCCCCGAGCACAGCTCGGAGCCCTTTGGTTTATCGGTTGAGAAAGCCGATCAGCCCGGGCTGGTCGGGTCGTCGTCGTTGTTGTCCGACGCGATGATGATGCCGCCGATGATGGCAGCGAGAGCGAGGACAGCGATGATCCAGCTGGTGCTGCCTTCGAGTTCGCTCTGGCCATCAACGGCCGAAGCTGCACGCGCTGCGGGAGCCGCCGACGCCGCAACCGGCGCCACAACCATCGAGGTCGCCGCGAGGGAGATCGCAGCCTTCTTAAGCAGGTTCATCATATTCTCCGTCCACTGGATTAGTCTTGTCGAATCACACCGGGGGAGCCCCCCGATCCGCTTCTGCATGGCCCTCTTAGGCATAGCGTTCAGCAATTGCAACGACGTTTTGCCCTAGCCGGGTAAAACTTAGCAATTTGCAAACAGACAAAAAGTTACGCGTCAGAATCTGTTTTAACCACGCCGGATACGGTCGAATATCTCGCTGGTGACGGGATAACCCAGATGATCCGGAATGCAAAGATGCGCCTGCCCTTCGCGCTCCTCGATCCACGGCGTGATCAGATCGACCGGAAACCGCGAGGAACGTGCTGAAAAGTCTGAAAAATCGGCGCTCTCGGCGAGTCGTTCGAGGTTGCGGCGGGTCGGAAAGATCACCGACACCTCGCCGCGATCGGCCATCGCCAGCGTGTCTTTCGCGCTCGCCCAGAAAATATGGCTGTGCTCGGCCTCCTCGACCGTCAGTTCATGTCCGTGCGGCGGCGCGGCGATGGCATAGAAACGTGTGTCGAACGTCCGCGCTTCCTTGAAGTTCGGGCACCAGCGCGCGAAGGGCACCAGCGCCTCGAACGCGATTCGGTCGCCGCGCGCCGCGAGAATGTCCGACAGCAGCGTGCCGGCGAGCAGCGCCTGCCGTACCTCGGCGACGTCCTTTTCCGCCAGTGCCGGCCAGCCGACCGCGAGCCCCGTTTCCTCCAGCGTCTCGCGAAGCGCCGCAACCCGGGCCGCACCGTCAGCCTCGGCAAAGCCCGCTCCATGCTGGCGCGCGACCAGATAATCGTCGGGGTCGACGCGCCCGCCGGGAAATACCACCGCGCCAGCGGCGAAAGCCATGGTGGCCGACCGTTTGACCATCAATATTTCGTCGGGCCCGGCTCCCGACGGACGCATGATGACAAGCGTCGCCGCGGGAATCGCGCCTTCGGGCAGAATTTCGGACGGGGCGGACGGCGGATCGGCAGGGGTCATGGCCCAAGGCGATAACGGCGGCGTGCCGCCTTGTCATCTCGCCATTGCGGGACCGCGGGAGCGGGTGCAAGATGCGGACCGGACAGGACGGGGAGCAGGATATTGGGAATCGTCGAGATTTTGGGTGTCGCCGGCAGCCTCAGCCTCCTTGCCGGCTGGCGACTGTACCTGACGATATTGGCCACCGGAACCGCTATGCATTTCGGCTGGCTGCCGCTTCCCGACCATCTCGCCGCGTTGCAGGTCCTTGCCAATCCCTGGGTGCTTGGCGTCGCGGCGGTCGGCACGCTCGCCGAATTCCTCGCCGACAAGATTGCGTGGGTCGATTCAATCTGGGACATGGTTCACAGCGTGATCCGTCCGCTCGGCGGCGCCCTGCTCGCGCTCGCGCTCGTCGACTCTTCCGACCCGACGTGGCAGGTCATCGCTTTCCTGCTCGGCGGCGGCGGCGCGCTGCTGAGCCACGGCGCGAAGGCAACCACGCGTGCGGTCGTCAACGTCAGCCCCGAACCCTTCAGCAACGCGGCAGTTTCGACGGGCGAAGACGTCGCGACGGGCGGTCTGCTCGCGCTTGCCATTGCCTACCCCCCGCTGGCGATCGTGATCGCGATCCTTCTGGCAATCGCCGCGGTCGTGGTCATCATCGCGCTGCGCCGCCTGCTCCGCAACCTCAAGGCGACGCTGAAAAACGCGCTGGGCGACGGGCCGCCCGCAGTACCGGAAGCCCCGCCTTACTGATTTCGTCGCCGCTTTATTGGTAGTCCGGCAATAAAGCGCTTTTGGGTTCGATGAATATCCGCGCTATTTCTCGATAATTCCGGGGAAATACGGACCAGCCGGCGCCCGTGGAGCTAAATGGCCTGTACGGCGCCTGCCTCGACTTCCCGATCCGATCGCGGTCCTGCCAGCGTTGTATCGGCGCGCGGGCGCCTGCCCGTTTCGGCCGCCACCCACCTGGCAAGTGAGCACCGACCTCAAGCCGGCAGCAGTGCCTTCAGCGGTGTTTCGGCGTCGGCGAGTTGCTCGGGCGTCGCGACGAGCCCCGCGGTGACGATCATGCGGCCCTGCACATAATCCTTCGTCGCGTTGACGCAGTCGATCGCGATGACCTTGCCCGCCTTGAGGTAAACGACCGAGAAGCTGCGCGTTGCCGGATCGCCGCGCAGCACCGCCTGATCGTGCCCCGTCGACAGCCCCGCGGTCTGGAGCTTGAGGTCATACTGGTTCGACCAGAACCACGGGATCGCGTGATAAGGCGCTTCGTCGCCGACGATGCCCTTGGCGACGACATTCGCCTGATCATTGGCGTTCTGGACCGACTCGAGCCGGATCTCGGCGCCCTCGGCAAAATCATTCGTATGCGCCGCGCAGTCGCCGATCGCATAGATGTCGGGCAGGCTCGTCTTGCACAGCCGGTCGACACGCACCCCGTTGGCGCAATCGGCGCCCGCCGCGATCAGCGGTTCGACCGCAGGAACGATGCCGATGCCGACGATGACGAGGTCGGCGGGAACGACTTCGCCGTCCGAGAGCCGCACGCCGGTGACGCGATCCGCACCCTCGATCGCATCGACGCAGACGCCGAGGTGAAGCTCGACGCCGTGATCCCGATGTTCCTTCTC
>NZ_DASWTD010000651.1:0-7016 GCF_036402335.1 Sphingopyxis sp.
CGCCTCGGCGGCGGGCAGCGGCAGGTTCGAACCCTGTGCGTTCAGGTAGACGAGCAGGTTGGCGCGGTCTTCGGGGCTCGACAGGCCCGCGAACGACATCTTGGTGCCGGGCGCGAACTTGCGCGGGCTGGTCAGCCAGGCGTTCATCTTTTCGAAGTCCCAGGTCCCGCCGATGCCCGCGAGCGCTGCCGAGAAGGCAAAGCCGTGCTTGCCGTGGCCGATTTCCTCACCCATCGTGCCGAACAGGTTCGGGCCGATGCCATTGGCGCCGCCCGAATTGATCGTGTGGCACGCGGCGCATTTCGCGAACACGGCCTCGCCCTTCGCCACGTCGGCGGCGGCGAGCAGGTTGCCAAGCGGCACGGCCGATTCGCCGCCACCGGCGCCGGCTTCGGCGTCTTCGATGGGATAGCCCGGCTTCTCCGGCGCGTGGCTGGCGAACAACATGCTCGACCCGATCGTCAGGCCCAGCGCGCAAATGCCGGCGAAAAGCACCCAGCCGGCAATGGTGTTGTTGCGATTGTCCATGCTCTTGCAGCCCCGTTAGCTGGCGCCCGCTTGCCGGGCGCGTATCTGATTTGGACGCTCCCTTACTGGCGCGGCGGCGGTGGCGCAAGGGGATGAAATCGCCCAAGGGAACTGCGCGGGCACCGGTTGCGCCGAAGGCAACGGCTCGCTATGCGCCGCCGTTCCGGCTTGGGAAGGCAAACATGGGCAGTTATTCGGCTTCGGCACAGCATCTCGTTGACGAAATGCGCTCGGCCGCACTCGCGGAGCCTGCCCGCGGGCTCGCATTCCAGGGTGCGCCCGGCGCGAACAGCGATCTCGCTGCGCGCGAATATGACGCGAACTCGCTGCCGATGCCCTGCTACGCATTCGAGGATGCCATCGATGCCGTGCGCGACGGCCGCGTCGACCGCGCGATCATCCCGATCGAAAACAGCCTGCACGGCCGCGTCGCCGACATTCACTTCCTGCTTCCCGAATCCGGGCTGTCGATCGTCGGCGAGCATTTCCTGCCGATCCGTTATGGCTTGATGAGCCGTGACCTCGGGCCGGTCACGCGCGCGATGAGCCATGAACAGGCGCTGGGCCAGTGCCGCCACTGGCTGCGCGCCAACGGCATCGCACCGGTCGCCCACAGCGACACCGCGGGCGCCGCGGCATGGGTCGCCGACAGCGACGAGGTCGGCCTTGCCGCGCTCGCGCCGCCCCACGCTGCCGCAATCTATGGATTGACGCTGCACGGCACGGGCATGGAGGACGCCGACCATAATACGACGCGTTTCGTCGTGCTGGCGCGCGAGCCGCTGGTTGACGTGGCGGCGATCGAAGGGCCGGTGATGACGACCTTCATGTTCGAGGTGAAGAATATTCCCGCCGCGCTGTACAAGGCGCTCGGGGGCTTCGCGACCAACGGCGTCAACATGACGAAGCTCGAAAGCTACCAGACCGGCGACAGCTTTGCCGCGACGCAATTTTATTGCGATATAGTCGGTGCGCCGGGCGACGAGCGGATCGACCGCGCGCTCGAAGAACTCGATTTCCAGACCAAGTCGCTGCGGCTGCTCGGCACCTATGCGCAGGCGCGCGAGCGCCGCTGAAAGCCCGTCAGTTTCCGCGGCGGCGCAGCATCCGTGCGGTCGCCGACGTCTGGACGATGAACAGCGTCACGAGGATGCTCGAGACAACGAGCGCGAACAGGTCGAAGGGCGAGAAATTGGTGCCGTGGATGTCGCGGCCGCCGACGACGGGCATCAGCGCGGTCATCGCCATCAGCATCAGTCGCAGTTCGGTCGGTCCGCCCGCCATATAGGACAGGCGGAATTCGCCGAGAATCTTCGCGGCGATGAAGGTATGGATCGAGAGCAGGAAATAGCCGATCACCGCCATCAGCGCGACGTCGAGCCGCATATAGGGGCTCATCCCGATCGCGCTGATCATCAGCAAGGTTGCCAGCGCGTCGACGCTATGGTCGACGAAATAGCCATAGTTGGGCCGTTCGATCCCGCGCCAGCGCGCAAGGCTGCCGTCGAGCGAATCGCCGAACCAGTTGACGATATAGCCGGCGAGCGAGAGGCCGAGCCATTCGCTGTCGAACCAGCTCAGCACATAACCTGCGGCGACGAGCACCGCGCCGGCGAAACCGAGCGTCGTGAGCTGGTCGGGCGTGACCCAGCCGGGAAGCCGCGCGCATAGCCAGTTGAGAAGGCGGCGCTCGCTGCGCGCGAGGATATTTTGCTGGATGCGGACCGGCGCCTTGGCGACGGGTTCGAACTTGCTCATGAGGACCCTTTGTTGCCGGCTGTCACAAAAGTGCCGGCCAGATGTCATCGGGGCGTCATAGAGGCAAAGTTACGCGCGCGAAAGGGTGCGGCGCTCGGCGCGCCGCGCGCAGGTGCCGATCAGTCTTGCCAGGGGCCGATTTCGCCGACTTCGCCGATCGTGCGGAAACGGACGGCGTCGTCGACCCACGCGACTTCCCACATGGGCGCAGGGCGCGCCCATTCGCCGATCACGAATAGCGGTAGCCTGTTGCTCGCAACGAAAGCGAGGTCGTCGGGGGTGGGCCCGGGGACGATCGTTTCGGAGCGCTGATGCAGGCGAACGACCACGAGCGTCCCCGGCGGCGGCTTGGGCAGCGACTGGCGCGCGGGAAAACCCGTGCTGGCGGCGATCACCGGGAAACCCTTGTCGTCGCGCGCGATCAGCAACACCTTGTCCGCGGTGGCATAGGGACCGCCGATCGGGCGCCCGGCCACCTTGCGCCCCGCGATCGCGGCGAACTCGCGCAGGTCGGCATCGGCGATCGGGGACGGGCCTGCGGGTGCCGCCACGACCGCCGCGGCTTCGGGAGGCGCGGGGGCGGGATCGGCGGCGAGCGCCGCGGCGAACAGCAGCGCGGCGATCAATGCGCTTCGCCCCAACTCTTGCCGATGCCGACTTCGACCTCGAGCGGGACCGACAGCTTGAGCGCGGGCTCGGCGGCGCCCGACATCACGGCGCGGATCACCGCGCCCGCCGCTTCGGCCTTGTCCTCGGGCGCCTCGAATACGAGTTCGTCGTGGACCTGCAGCAGCATCTTCACGTCGGACAGCCCCGCGTCTTCCAGCGCTTTTGGCATCCGCGTCATCGCGCGCTTGATCAGGTCGGCACTGGTGCCCTGGATCGGCGCGTTGATCGCGGCGCGTTCGCTGCCGGCGCGTTCGTTCTGATTCGCCGCCTTGATGCGCGGGAACCAGGTTTTCCGCCCGAACAAGGTTTCGGTGTAACCCTTGGCGCGCGCACTCTCGAGCGTGTCGGTGATATAGTCCGAAATGCCCGGGAAACGTTCGAAATAGCGCGCGATCAGCGCCTGCGCCTCGTCGGGCGTGACTTCGAGCCGGCCCGCGAGGCCCCAGCGCGAAATGCCGTAGAGGATCGAGAAATTGACCGTCTTCGCCTTGCCGCGCGTGTCGCGGTTGACCTCGCCGAATAATTCGATCGCGGTGGCGCTGTGGATGTCGTCGCCGCGCGCGAAGGCTTCCTTGAGCTCGGGGACATCGGCCATATGCGCCGCTAGGCGGAGCTCGATCTGGCTATAGTCGGCGGCGATCAGCACGTGGCCGGGCGCCGCGATGAAGGCGTCGCGGATCTGGCGGCCGGTCTCGGTGCGGATCGGGATGTTCTGCAGGTTCGGGTCGGTCGACGACAGGCGTCCGGTCTGCGCACCGACGAGGCTGTAGCTGGTATGGACACGCCCGGTCGTCGCGTTGATCTGTTGCTGGAGCGCGTCGGTATAGGTCGACTTCAGCTTCGCGAGCTGGCGCCACTCCAAAATCTTGCGCGCGATCGGGACTCCGTCGCGTTCGAGGCGTTCGAGCTCGCTCTGGTCGGTCGACCAGTCGCCCGACTTGCCCTTGCGCCCGCCTTTGAGGCCCAGCTTGTCGAACAGGATCTCGCCGAGCTGCTTGGGGCTGCCGATCGCGAAGGGCTGGCCGGCGAGGCCGTGGATTTCGCCCTCGATGCGAAGCATCTCGTTCGCAAACTCGCCCGACAGGCGCGCCAGATATTCGCGGTCGACCATGATCCCCGCGCGTTCCATCCCCTCGACGATCGCAGCGAGCGGGCGGTCGACCATCTCGTAAATGCGCGTCCCGCCCTCGATCGGCAGGCGTAGCTTGAGCATCTTCCAGAGGCGCAGCGCGACGTCGGCATCCTCGGCGGCATATTGGGTCGCGCGGTCGAGCGGCACTTCGGCAAAGCTGATCTGCGATTTGCCTGTCCCGCACATTTCCTTGAAAGTGAGGCAGGTGTGATCGAGGTGGAGTTTCGCCAGCTCGTCGAGCCCATGCTGGTGTTTGCCCGCGTCGAGCGCGAAACTCATCACCAGCGTGTCGTCGTATGGCGCAACGGTGACGCCATGCTGCGCGAGCACGCCGATGTCATATTTGAGGTTATGGCCGACCTTCAGCACCGCGTCGTCGGCGAACAGCGCGTGGAGGCGCCCGATCGCGACGTCCATCGCGATCTGCTCGGGCTTTTCGGCGAACATGTCGGTGCCGCCATGGCCGAGCGGGATATAGCAGGCGCGGCCGGGCGCGGTCGCCATGCTGACCCCGACGAGGCGGCCGGTGACGCTGTCAAGGCTCGCGGTTTCGGTATCGACGCCGACGACATGCGCGGCGCGCGCTTCGGCGATCCAGCGGTCGAGCGCTTCGACGGTGGTCACGCATTCATAGGCCGTGCGGTCGATCGCCGGCATTGGGGGAAGCGTCGGCGTCGATGGTCCGATGACAGCCGTAGCGGGCACGGCGGCGGCGCGCGGCAGGGTCGGCGGTCCGCCAGGGGTGGCACCAAGGTCGAGCTTGGCCGAGAGCGAGCGGAAGCCATGTTCGTCGAGGAAGAGCTTGAGCGGCTCGGGCGGGATCGCGCCGAGTTTCAGCGTATCGAGCGCGTCGGGCAGCGCGACGTCGCGCTTCAGGTCGACGAGGATGCGCGACAATTCGGCCATCGCGCGGTGCTCGATCAGATTGTCGCGCAGCTTTGACGCCTTCATGCCCTCGGCGCCGTCGAGCGCCGCGGCGAGGTTGCCATATTCCTGGATCAGCTTGGTCGCGGTCTTGGGCCCGACCCCGCGCACGCCCGGCACATTGTCGACGCTGTCGCCCATCAGCGCGAGCACGTCGCCGACGAGGTCGGGTGTGACGCCGAACTTCTCGTTCACGGCTTCGAGGCCGAGGCGGACATTCTTCATCGTGTCGAGCATGTCGACTTGCGGGCCCTCGCTCGGCTCGCGGATCAACTGCATCAGGTCCTTGTCCGACGACACGATCGTGACGTCCCAGCCTTCGCGCACCGCCGCCTCGGCATAGGAGGCGATCAGGTCATCGGCTTCGAAGCCTTCCATCTCGATGCACGGCAGTGAAAAGGCGCGCGTCGCGTCGCGGATCAAGGGGAACTGCGGGCGGAGGTCTTCCGGCGGTTCGGGGCGGTTCGCCTTGTACTGGTCGTAGATCTCGTTGCGGAACGACTGGCTGCTATGGTCGAGGATGACGGCAAGGTGCGTCGGCCCGTCGGCGTCGTGCAGGTCCTTCGCGAGCTTCCACAGCATCGTTGTATAGCCGTAGACTGCACCGACGGGCACGCCCTTGGGGTTCGTCAACGGCGGCAGGCGGTGATAGGCGCGGAAGATGTAGCTGGAGCCATCGACCAGATAGAGGTGATTCTTCTCGGACATGGCGCGGATGTAGCAGGGAGGGTGCGGGCGGCCTAGGGCGATGTTCCGCTTTCGTCCCCCCGACCGCGCGGGCGCGGCGGCAGGTCGAAATGCATCACATCTTCGCGGACGCCGAGTTTTGTGTAGAGCGCGACCGCGGAGTCGTCGCCATGATCGGCCTGGACGAACACCGCCCAGGCGCCGGTTTCGGCGGCGATATGCTGAAGCTCGCCAATCAGTGCGGTGGCAATGCCGTGTCGGCGGTGGCGCGCATCGACCGCGAGGTCGTAGAGATAGATTTCACTGCGCGCCGCCTCCAGCTTCGGGAGGTTGTAAGCGGTAAGGCCGCCGACGATCGCTTCGCCCTGCTCGGCGATCAGCAGGATGATCGCCTGCATGCCGAGCTGGCGCGTCAGCCAATCGTCGTCCGGATGGTCGGCGCGATAGGTTTCGCGGTCTTCGAACGCATCGCCATATATCGCGTTCAGCGCGCGCATCGCCGCGATATCGGCGGGGCCGAGCCGGCGCACCGCAATTTCCCTTGTCATCGCGCTATTGTATCAAGCCGCCTGCCCCCGCGATAGTCGCGGAAACAGGCGGCTGCGAGACGGGCTGCGGAGAGGGTGAGGGACGCCGCAGGTCTCGCGTTCGTCAGAAGCGATAGGCGATGAAGACGCCGCCCTGCCACTGGTCGGACGATCCGCGCAGCCGCACCAGCGGGGCGTCCTTTGCATCGTTCAGCAGCCGCGTATAGCCGCCGGTCGCGGCGATCATCCAATGGTCGGTCAGACGATATTGCAGGCCGATATTCGCGCCGACGTCCTTGATACCCTTGCCGGCGGCATAGACGGGAAGCCCGCTGCGCGTCGCCTGCGCCGGGGTCACCGCGAAATAGGTGCGCATATATTTATTGTCGGCCCAACTGGTCGTCCCGCTCAGCGACAGCGACAGATCATCCGACAGGTCGAAATCGACACCGCCTGCGGCGGTTCCGACTACGCCTTCATGACCGCCCGCCACATCCTTGACTACCGAAAGCTCGACCCACGCCGGCCCGACGTCGAGCCGTGCCGATCCGCCAACCTCGATCGCCGTGTCGACCTTGCCGAGCCCCGCAAGCGCGGGGTTGCGTTTTTCGGAGCGGTCGCGGCGATAGCGCGCGACCGGACCAATGCTGATCTTCATATCGTCGGCGGGTTCGACGCGGATGATATTCACGCCGATTTCGGGGCCGCGGAGATAGGCGATGTCCTTGTATCCGACCGCGAGATAGGGGAAGGGCAGGACTTCATTATCCTTCGATCCTTCATAGTCGGGT
>NZ_DASWTD010000652.1:0-4836 GCF_036402335.1 Sphingopyxis sp.
TCCCTATAGGCAGCTTCCGGGCGAAAAGCCGTCATCTTTGACTTTGCAATCGACACGCCGCGGCATCAGGCGTGGCCCGCCCGTTCGGGCAACAGGCTGGTGCTCCTGGCCTTCGCGGCGTGCCGCGCCGCGACCGCGCCGCTGCCTGCCATCGTCAGCGCGAGCAAGCCGACGACGAGTGCGTCGATCAGCAGCAGCGGCCAGTCGAGGAACGCCGGAGCGAAGATGGCGCCGAAACTCAGCGCATAATGCGCGATCATCAGGGGCAGCACGCCAGCGAGCGACAGTAGCACGGTGCGCCAGAAATGGCCGGCCATGATCCGCGCCGAGCGAACCGGGCCGATCGATGCATTACCGAGCGCCCAGGCGACGGTCCATGCGGTGAAATAAATGCCTGCGACGCCTTCGAGCAGCAACAGCGCATAACCGGTCCATTGCCCCGCGGTGCCGGTCAGGCCCATTAAGCCGGTGAGCGAGGGACCGAAGAGCGTCCACCATTGCTGCCATCCGTGCAGCGCGAAGAGGATGAGCCAAAGGCCCACCGCGGGCCATTCGATGCGCGCCGCGCGGGCGCTGTCGCGCTCGAACAGGATGTAACGCGTGAACCAGTAGCCGGGAAGCAGGAGAGCAAGCGTCTTGGCGAAGCCGAACTGGAGGCGCAACGGATCGGCTTCGGCGGCCTTTGCTCCGGCGATTCCGTCGTACATGCCGCCCTGCCATTCGACGACATGCTGCGCGAGTTCAACGAGCACCGGGATCAGGAAGAGGAGCGGGCAGGCGAAGGCGAACGCCCAGGCGCTGCGGTAGATCGATGCGATGTCAGTCTTCATCGGGAGTTCCCTCGGGATCGAACATGATCAGGTCGCCGGGCTGGCATTCGAGGACGCGGCAGATCGCGTCGAGCGTCGAAAAACGGATCGCCTTGGCCTTGCCGGTCTTGAGCACCGAGAGGTTGGCGACGGTGATGTCGACGCGTTCGCTGAGTTCGGTCAGCGTCATCCGCCGCCGCCACAACATGTCGTCGAGCTGGATGCGGATCGCCATCAGATCGTCTGCTCGAGCTCTTCGCGCATCGCCGTTCCCTGTTCGAAGATGCGCGCAAGGATGAAGAGCATCAGCACCGCGAGCCATGCGGTCAGGCTGGGCTGCCAGCCGAAATGCTCGCCGCTGGCGACGACCAGTTGATAGGATATCCAGCCATAGCAGGCGTCGATCACCTGCATCGCGAGCACGCACCAGCCGATCACGCGGAGCCGCCGCGCGTTGACCAGCGTGAAGACCTCGGCGCGGTCGACGCTGTCGATCATCGCGACGAGGCGCGTGAAAATGGCGTGGGCCACAAAGGCGATCGGGATGCAGAGGAGCAGAACCAGGCGGAACAGGTCGATCACATAAAAGGCGTCCATACGCGGCGACGCCCTCGTCAGCGCGTCGGCCAGCAGGTCGGGCCGGATCGTGATAGCGATCAGCGCGATCATGAAAATCGCAAGGAAGAACCAGTTCAAGATGTTCAACCCGACCAACAGTCGCCGGCTCCATCGTAACATCGCGAATCTCCCGATAGTCGATACAAGGCATATCGATAATCGATAAGTCGATTATTGCAATACGGTAAATCGTGAGCCCGACGGAGTTGGATTCGCAATCAGCGCATCCTTCTTTGGCGAGGGGAGCTTTGCTGCTAGACTCGGGCTGAAGCGAAGCGGCGGAGGTGCGCATGGAATCGGACGAAGCAAGGATCGCGCGGCGCATGCTGCTCGCGGGTGCGGCGGGGGTGCTGGCTCTCGCGCATGCGCCGTGGGCGATGGCGAAGCTGCCGAAGAGCGGGGTGAAGGGGCTGATTGCCGGTGCTTCCGACGGGGCGCTCGACAAGCTGGCGCAGCCCGGCGCCTTTTATGCCGATACGGCCGTGCGCATATTATTGCCGGGAGCGGGCGGAAAGCTGGCGTCGAAACTGTTCGGCATGGGCGACAGGCTGGGGCTCACGACCAACCTCACCCGCAGCCTGAACGATGCTGGCGGCAAGGCCGCGGGCGAAGCCAAGCCGGTGTTTCGCGCCGCGATCGACAATCTGCGCTGGACCGACGCACCCGGGCTGGTGGCGAAGAATGACGGCGCAACGCGTTATCTCCAGACCAGCGCGGGCAACATACTCTTTACGAAGGTGTCGCCGCTGATCGGGTCGGCATTGGAGAGTGTCGGCGCCTTTCGCCAGCTCGACCAGCTGTCGCAGGGTAACCAGCTGCTGGCATCGGCCGGACTGACGCACGACGGGCTGACGCGGTCGGTGACCGAACAGGCGCTGAAGGGCATCTTTCACTATATGGCGGGCGAGGAGGCGGCGCTGCGCCGGAACCCGGCGGGGTTGCTCAAGGGTATTTTCTAGTTTTGCCTGGCGTACAGGGCGTCCGGTTTCCGACCGGAAGCTGCCGTTCACGAAGGGCAACTCACGACCTCAAAGCGCCCCGCCCTCATCCTTTGCCGGGTCGCCCGTTGACACCGCGCACCCCAAATCCTATATCCCGGACACACCCAGCCGTCCGAGATAGAGCCTGACTTTGCGCAGCGGGCTGTACGGATAGGGCGGCGGGGATTTCGACAGCGTTGTGAAGCTGCGGTAAACCGGCAACGGTTGCCTGCGGCTTTTTTCGCGTCGATGCGCTCGCGACCTGATTTTTCTTAAGGCGAGACAAGCACTTATGGCGACCAAGGCGAAGTCGGTGGGCAAGGCCCTCGAAGCAACCGCAAGCAAGCGAATCCGCAAGCTGTTCGGCAACATCCACGAAGCGGTGGAGATGCCCAACCTCATCGAGGTGCAGCGCGAATCCTATGAACAGTTCCTGCGGTCCGATCCCTCGATCGGCTATGTTTCGGGTCTCGAAAAGACGCTGCGCAGCGTTTTCCCGATCCGCGATTTCGCCGGCACCGCCGAGCTCGACTTCGTCCACTATGAACTCGAAGCGCCGAAATATGACGTCGAGGAATGCCGTCAGCGCGGCATCACCTATGCGGCGCCGATGAAGGTCACGCTGCGCCTGATCGTCTTCGAGGTCGACAGCGAAACCGACACCCGTTCGGTCCTCGATATCAAGGAGCAGGACGTTTACATGGGCGACATGCCGCTCATGACCGAGAACGGCACCTTCTTCGTCAACGGCACCGAGCGCGTCATCGTGTCGCAGATGCACCGTTCGCCGGGTGTGCTGTTCGACCATGACCGCGGCAAGACCCACTCGTCGGGCAAGTTCCTGTTCGCCGCGCGCGTCATTCCGTATCGTGGTTCGTGGCTCGACTTTGAATTCGACGCCAAGGACATCGTCAACGTCCGTATCGACCGCAAGCGCAAGCTGCCGGTCACCAGCCTGCTCTATGCGCTGGGCATGTCGGGCGAGGAAATCCTCAACCACTTCTATGACCGCCTCGTCTTCGAGCGCGCCGAAAACGGCTGGAAGGTTCCCTTCGTCGTCGAAAACTGGCGCGGGTCGAAGCCCGCGTTCGACGTCGTCGACGCCAAGACCGGCGAAGTCGTCTTCGCCGCCGGCCACAAGATCAGCCCGCGCCTTGCCAACAAGGCCGCGAAGGACGGTCTCGACACGCTGCTGATCCCGACCGAGGAAATCTTCGGCCGTTACAGCGCCTATGACCTCATCAACGAGTCGACCGGCGAGATCTATATCGAGGCCGGCGACGAAGTGAGCGCCGACAATCTCGAGAAGCTCGACGCCGCGGGCATCGACCAGCTCGTCCTGCTCGACATCGACCACAACAACACCGGTCCCTGGATCCGCAACACGCTGAAGGCCGACAAGGCCGAGGATCGCGATCAGGCGCTGTCGGACATCTACCGCGTCATGCGCCCCGGCGAACCGCCGACGCGCGAAACTGCGGAAGCTTTGTTCGGCGGCCTGTTCTTCGACCCCGAGCGGTACGACCTGTCGGCCGTGGGCCGCGTCAAGCTGAACATGCGCCTTGGCCTCGACGCCGAGGACACGGTCACCACGCTGCGCAGCGACGACATCCTCGCCGTGGTCAAGGAACTGGTGAACCTGAAGGACGGCAAGGGCGAAATCGACGATATCGACAACCTCGGTAACCGCCGTGTCCGCTCGGTCGGCGAACTGCTCGAAAACCAGTATCGCGTCGGCCTGCTCCGCATGGAGCGCGCCGTGAAGGAGCGCATGAGCTCGGTCGACGTGTCGACCGTGATGCCGAACGACCTGATCAACGCGAAGCCGGCGGTCGCCGCGGTGCGCGAATTCTTCGGTTCGTCGCAGCTCAGCCAATTCATGGACCAGACCAACCCGCTCTCCGAAGTGACGCACAAGCGCCGCGTTTCGGCGCTCGGGCCGGGCGGTCTGACGCGCGAACGCGCGGGCTTCGAAGTCCGCGACGTTCACCCGACGCACTATGGCCGTATCTGCCCGATCGAAACGCCCGAAGGCCCGAACATCGGTCTGATCAACTCGCTCGCAACCTTTGCGCGCGTGAACAAGTACGGCTTCATCGAGACCCCGTACCGCAAGATCGTCGACGGCAAGGTCACGACCGACGTCGTCTATCTGTCGGCGATGGAAGAGCAGAAGCACACGGTTGCGCAGGCGAACGCCGACCTCAACGACGACGGCAGCTTCATCGACGAACTGATCTCGGCGCGTGAAGCGGGCGAGTTCCTGATGGCCCCGCGCGATCAGATCACGCTGATGGACGTGTCGCCGAAGCAGCTGGTTTCGGTCGCGGCATCGCTGATCCCGTTCCTCGAAAACGATGACGCCAACCGCGCGCTCATGGGTTCGAACATGCAGCGTCAGGCTGTGCCGCTGATCCGCGCCGAGGCGC
>NZ_DASWTD010000653.1:0-2056 GCF_036402335.1 Sphingopyxis sp.
GGCAATCGCGAGCGGCGCCGTGCCGGAATCGATGCCGCCGTCGACTTCCAGCCGGATATCGCGGCCCGACTTGTCGATCATCTTGCGGACCGCCTCGATCTTGCGAAGCTGGCTCGAAATGAAGCTCTGGCCGCCGAAGCCCGGATTGACGCTCATGATCAGCACCAGGTCGATATCGTCGATCAGATAGTCGAGCATCTTAGCCGGGGTCGCAGGGTTGAGCGACACGCCCGCCTGCTTGCCGAGCGACTTGATGTGCTGGACGGTGCGGTGGATGTGCGGTCCCGCCTCGGGATGCACGGTGATGATGTCGGCCCCCGCGGCGGCGAAGGCGTCGAGGAAATGGTCGACCGGGCTGATCATCAGATGGACGTCAAAGGGAAGGCTCGAATGCGGACGCAGTGCCTTCACGACTGCCGGACCGATTGTCAGATTGGGGACATAATGGCCGTCCATAACGTCGATATGCACCCAGTCGGCGCCCGCCGCCTCGATTGCGCGCACCTCTTCGCCCAGCCGTGCGAAATCGGCGCTGAGGATCGACGGGGCAATACGGACGGGAGGCGTGGCGGCGGTCATAGAAACCGGCCTTAACCATCAAGCGAGTCGGGGGCAAGCGGGGGGAGGGCGCTATCGGCAGCTATCCCCAAATAATGTCGATTGGCAGCTTATCGCCAGCGCCAGCCGCCCTCGGTCTTGGCGCGGTAGATCGGCATCGGGGCAAGGCCGGCGAGGACGACGAGGATCGTCATCAGAACGGGCCGGTCGCGGAAGAGCCATGCGAGGCCGGCGATCATCGCGATATGCAGCGCGAGGAAGAACCAGCCTTCCCACACGAACGGCAGGCCGGTGCCATAACCATGGCGCTTGGCGCGAAACCAGGGGCTCTTGCGCATGAACAGGTGGAGCATGATCAGCTTTCCTCTTTCGGCGGCCGGCCGCGCCGAGCGGGGACCGGCGGTTTGACGCCCACGCCGCGCCGTGCCAGCGCTTCGCGGAGCAGTACCTCTATCTCGGCATTGGCGCTGCGCAATTCGGTGGCCGCCATCCGCTCGATCGCCGCGTAAAGCGCGGGATCGAGACGGAGGGCAAAGGCCTTTTTGGCGGACGCTGACATGGCTCGGGTCGCTCAGTAAAGCGATCCGGCGTTGACGACCGGCTGCGTGTCGCGCTCGCCGCACAACACGACCATCAGGTTCGATACCATCACGGCCTTGCGCTCGTCGTCGAGGTCGACAACGCCCTTTTCGGACAATTGGGTCAGCGCCATCTCGACCATCGTCACCGCGCCTTCGACCAGCTTCTTGCGCGCGGCGATCACCGCCTCGGCCTGCTGGCGACGCAGCATCGCGCCGGCGATTTCCTGCGCATAGGCAAGGTGGGTCAGGCCGCATTCGTCGACGGTGATCCCGGCAACTTCCAGCCGTTCGATCAGCGCCTTGCGCAGTTCGACCCCGACCTCGTCATGATTGCCGCGCAGCGTGACTTCCTGATGCTCGATATCGTCATAGGGATAGCGCGAGCCGATCGAGCGCACCGCGGCCTCGATCTGCGCCATCACGAATTCCTTGTAATCGTCGACGTCGAACAGCGCCTGCGCGGTGTCGGTAACGCGCCATACGACCTGCGCCGCCATCTCGATCGGGTTGCCGCGCAGGTCGTTGACCTTAATCTTGTCCGAAATCACGTTGTTCGCGCGCACCGCGATCTTCTTGCGCGTCAGCCAGGGCAACACCCAGCGCAGCCCTTCCTCGCGGTCGGTGCCCTTGTATGCGCCGAACAGCTGGATCGCCGCGGCTTCGTTGGGGTTGATCAGGTAGAAGCCGCAAAGGATCAACGTGCCGACGATCGCCGAGACAATGACGACAACCCATTTCCACACGGCGGGCACGTCGGCGTTGGCGTTGGTGACCGCAGCCCATACGGCGGCGCCCAACAGCAGCAGCCAGACGAACAACATCAGATAGCCGCTTTGCGTAGCGGCGCGACTTTCCCGGCTGCGGTTCAGCGCGGGTGTCCCTGTCTCGACCATATTTCCCTCCGAATCACTCGATAT
>NZ_DASWTD010000654.1:0-4969 GCF_036402335.1 Sphingopyxis sp.
GAACAGGGCACGGATCAGCAATGATGTCTGCTTATCGACCCCATATCTTTCGCGGGCTTGCTTGAGATGGCGCACCGCCGTCTCTTCGCTGATCCCGAGAATGCGGCCGATCTCCCACGCGGTCTTGCCGCGCGCCGCCCAGACCAGGCAATCCCGCTGGCGATCGGTAAGCTGGGGGCGGGGGCCGGGTGGAACGACTCCCGCAAGCCAGATGCGACGCGCCGCCTCGAACGCGGCGGTCCCGGCAAACTGCGCCCAGAGCAGGGCATCTGCCGGCAGGCCACGGCCCGGTCCGCACGCGAAGCTGCACGAGCCCGTCGCTTCCCCGACAATATTGGCGGGCACGGTAAAGCCGTCGGTGAGGCCATGGTCCTGCGCCATCTCAAGCAGCCGGTGGTCGCCGGGCGTCATCTGGATGAGATCGGGTATGCTGGTCCACCGGAAGCCGGCGCTTGTCTTGTGGCTCGCGCGATGGACCGGGTCGGAAAAACCGAGACGTCGCCGGTCGAAAAAGTCGACCCAGCCCGCGGGGTAGTTGTGAACGCGGATCATCGGGCGCGGCACGTCGAGGATGTTGGCGTGATGCGTGAGCGCGAAATGCCCGAAGCCGAGCCGGCCTGTCATCTCTCCGAGAACCATCGCAAGCGTACCGGCATCGCGGACGAGTGCGATGGCATCCAGGAACCACTCGATTTCCGCACGCATGTCTCTCATGCGCGATATCGACCGGAGGCAGCGTCTCAAGCCGCCGGAGCCCTCGTGGCCGTCCTTTCCTGCTTGTGCAGGCCTGGAGGCGGCTTTCCGTATCCGCCGAGTCCCGCCGCTGGAACGAGGCCCGATTTTAACAATCGCGCTTCGGGAGGCAACAGCCTGTTTCCGCGCGATTTGTCTCGTCATCGCGCCATCTGCACGGGGGAATGATTGCCGCCGCCCGTGCCTCGACCCGACTGGCGCGACCCGGCACCTTATCGGCGGCTGACCGGGATCGATCGCGCCGGCATGATGTGGGAGTGGCTGCGGCGCGACCCCGCTTATGTCGCCTGGTACACCTCGGCGAGCAAGGCGACGCGTGACCAGAAGGGCAGGGCCGGCTCGCTGCAGTGGGGCCTGCACTTTCGCCGAGCACCCGGCCCGTACGTCTCCCGATGCACGGCTGATCTGGGACGCGCGCGTCGATCCCGGCGCGCTGCCGGTTTCCGCGGTCCCGGTCGATCCGGCGACGGTCGACCGGTTTGATCACCAACGTTTCGGGCGTTGGCTTTATGTCGTCGTCGACCCCGAGGGCCAGGAGCACGCGGTCATATCCGACGGCTATCGGCGGATCCGTATCGATGTCGAAGCGGGCAGCCTGGCAGCCGGACATCCCGTGCTGCTCCGTTATGCGCTCATTGGGTCTGTCGGCTGCGAAGCCGAAGCGCAAGTTCTCCCGCTTCGGCGCTTGGTGGGTCTCTACCGGACGGGCCAATTCCTGCCGGCTCTTTTTCCTCGAGAGCGCAAGGTGGAAAGGCTGATCGAGGTTTTGCGGGTGGCTGATGCCTTGAGCGCCGGGGCTTCGCAGCGCGAAATCGCGGCCTGCTTGTTCGGGACCGAGCGGATTTCGCGGGACTGGCGCGCCGCCTCCGACTCGCTTCGCTCGCAGGTCAGGCGGCTGGTGAGCAGGGCGCGGCACATGGCGGCGGGTGGTTATCGGTCTTTTCTGGCGATTGATGGCACCGACATGTGACACGAAGACAATGACCGCGCAGCTTCGGTCTGCCTTGTCGGGCGCGCGGTTCGCCTTATTCAGGGAAGATGGCGACCAACATCTATTGCGACGATGCCGGCTTCACCGGCGATAATCTGCTCAACGTCGATCAGCCCTATTTCGCCTATTCGGCGATCGCGATCGGCCCCGATGCCGCGGCCGAGCTGATCGCGGAACTGCGCGCCCGCTTCCGCATCCGCGACCCCGAGATCAAGGGCATGGCGCTCTACCAGCGTCCCTATGCGCTGGCGGCGATCGGCTGGCTTCTGGGCGAACTCGGCGATCGCGCTTCGGTCGCGGTCAGCGACAAGCTCTACAGCCTCGCGTGCAAGTTCTTCGAGTATGTCTTCGAACCCGTACTCGCCCGCAACAGCCTGTTCTTCTACGAACGCGGCTTCCATCTCCATGTCGCCAACGTCATCTGGGCCCACCTGGTGCGCGGCGATATGTCCACCGCGCGTATCGCCGGCCGTTTCGAGGCTTTGATGCGGCGACGGCGTGGCGAGCCGCAGCTCTTTTTCGAACCCCATCACGCGGCCGGCCAGCCGAACCCGATCGATGCGATCCAGCGTTTCGCCCACGCATGCAGGTCGCCTATCGAGAAGGAGATGGCCGGGCTCGCCGACGAGAACGGCCGCGTCAAATGGGTTCTGGACCTCAGTTTCAGTTCGGCCAAGTCGGTGCTTTGCACGATGGGCGAGCGGTTCGGGGCGCTCGACGTCATGTTCGACGATTCCAAACCGCTTCTCGCCTATCGCGACTTCTTCGACAGTTTCATCGACCGCATCGACGTTCCCTATATGACCCTTCGCGGCCGGTCCGCGCCGCTCGTCTTCAACCTCGCGAAACCCGTTGCCTTCGGTTCGTCGAAGCAGGAGCCGGGCCTTCAACTGGCAGACCTTGTCGCGTCCTTCAGTGCGCTAGCAGCCCGCGATCGTCAGACTACCCGCGGGCAGGAGATATTGGCCGCCTGTCTCCCCTGGTTCAACGACGAGAGCGTGTGGCCCGATCTCGACCACCTGCGGCTCGACCGGAAGGAGAATGCACTGAACGCGGTGATGCTCCTCGAACTTGTCGCCCGCGCGGAAGCCGGGGAGGACGTTGTCGAGGGCATGCCACTCTTCTACGAGTCCGCGTCAAGCTATTACGAGGTCAGCCCACCGTTCGGGCTCGCCGGGGATTGATGGCCGTAGCCGCCCGGCATTTCGAACGCGCTCGTGCAATGATCGGCCCGCGGAAAGAGACACCGCGTGCATATCGCGCAATGGGTATATCGCCGCGCTATCGGGAGCTAGCCTGGTAGTGACTTACTTTCTCGATCGACTGCGAACCTCGACCTGGAAATAACGGCACCGCGAACTAACAGGACAAGAATGGCATAGCGGGGTCCGCGCCTTGCAGATGAGCGCCGCGAAATCGAGAACTGACCAGTTGACCCGTTCGGGGGATTCTCCGCGGACGAGCCAATGGGCGGCAGCCTGCAGCCAGGGATCGTAACGGATATCGGCGAGCTTGCGGGGGCGGACGAAACGCTCGATCACCCGTGCCATGTTGACATCGAGGAGCGGCGTCGCCTCGCCGTGCTGGAACATCGAGATCGCGTTCGAGACATATTGGCCGACAGCAGGGATCTCGGCATGACTCGCCGCGCCCCGCGGGAACTCCCCCGAGACGGCCGCGGCGTAGCGCGCGAGACCGAGCAGCGAGGCGGCGCGGCGGCGCCATAGCCCGAGCGGCTTGAGAAATATTTCCAGCTCGTCGGCCGAGGCCGCGGCCAAGGATTCCCAGCTCGAAAAGCGGTCGACGAACGCGGGATAGAAGCTTGCCACCGCGGACGCCGTCGTTCGTTGCAGGAGAACCTCGACGACGATGCGCTCGTAGGTCGAGGCGTCGGCGAACCGCCACGGGAATGTGCGGCCGTTTTCCTTTGCCCAATCGAGCAGGTCCGAACGGAGGCGCGTGAGCTTTCGTTTCTCTCCCCGGGTGAGCGGGTCAGCCGAGGACATGCGCGCCGGGCGGCGGGAAGAGCGCGCCGAGGTTCTCGGGATGGATCTTGAAAAGATAACCATGGTCGCGGGCGCGGCCACCCTTGAGATGGAGCGCGTAGTCGACCGTCACCACGCCGGCCTCGAGCAGGGCAGGGAGGTTGCCCGTCATCGGGCCGCTCGTGTGCTGGACGGCGACGTAGTGGAATTCCTCTTCCTCGGCCTTGCCGCGACAGCGTGCCTGCACCCAGAAGGTCTCCTTGTGCTTCGCTGCGAGATCGCGCTTGAGCAAGGGCATTTCCCAGGTCACGTCGTGCTGGGCCTTGCTCGTGGCGGGATCGACGTGGACCTGTTTCAGCCAGTCACGCTCGGCGTCGATCTCGAGCCCGAGCCCGAGCGAGTTCACCTTGTCGCCGCGCAGCGTGTGGTAAAGCGCGAGACGGCCGTCGCCGTCGACATATCCGCGCCGCTCGAGCAAACCCACCGCGCTGCCGACCGGGCTCAGCTTCCAATTCGGCGCCTTGGAGAATAGCGTCGAGCGATTGTCTTTCCGCCCGAGCTTGCTCCGCTTCGCCTTGAGTTCGATCCCCTTGTAGTCGGGTGCCTGCTTCGAGTTGGCGGCAATGCCGAGCAAGGTCTCGAGCGTCATGCCGACACCGGTATCGCCGGGCCGCAGCGTTCGAATGAACCCGCGTGCCGAGATGGCGCGCAGCAGTTCCAGGAGTTCCTCGGCCGCGTCAGAGGTCCGCCGCCTCGCGTCCACGACGCGCCGGAAAGGCGACGCCGGGTCGCCGAGCGACGCCCGCACCGCCGGGTCGCTCATGTTCAAGACATAGAGCGTTTCGTCGATGACGGTCAGCGCGAGCAGGTTGAACGCCGCCGCGTTCGCGCGCGTCGCGGCGCCCAGCCAAATCCGCGGGTCGCCCTTCTTGGTCGGCGGCCGGTAAAGCGACACTTTGGATTTCTCGAGCGCCGCCGGGCGCACGAAATTGACCTCGCGGACGACCTTGTGGTCTTGGCCCTGCGGCTGGTTCGCGAAGTCGTGGTAGCCGCGCTCGTCCAGGTATTCCCTGAGGCTGCTCGTCGCGTCGAAGATCGACTTGTCGAGCCCCGTGGGCGTCGGGACGAGCAGCGCCGCCTCGAGCCCGAACGTGCCAAGCAACGCGAGCGCGTCGGCGACGGGAAAGTCGCTCTTAGCTAGCATCGCCTAGCGCTTCTCCAAGTATGCGCTTGAAATGCT
>NZ_DASWTD010000655.1:0-9260 GCF_036402335.1 Sphingopyxis sp.
CGCGGCGGGCCGTTCGATGACATTTCCCGCCAATGGCATCACCAGCGCGACGCGGGCGCCCGGCGCGCACAAGATATCATTCTCGCGTGCCCAGCTCGGCGCCGCCGCACCGGGCCAATATACGCTGGTCATCGAGGCGGCGCGCGAGGTTGGCGGCCGCGAACTCCTGCGTATCCCCTTTACCTGGCCGGCCAAGGCCGGCGCGGGCGGGCGTGCCGCCGGAACCACCGAACTGGGCGCCGTTTCGGTTGCCTTCCGCTAAGCAGAAAAGGGGCAGGATGATGAACAAGCGTTTTTCGGGTTTCGCCGCCGCCGCCGCACTTGCGGCGCTGGTTGCCGTTCCGGCTTCGGCGCATCGCCAGTGGATGATGCCGTCGTCGACGGTGCTGTCGGGCGACGATGTCTGGGTTACCGTCGACGCCGCGGTGTCGAACGATCTTTTCTATTTCGAACATCAGCCGATGCGCCTCGACGCGGTGAAGGCGTGGGCACCCGACGGCAGCGAAGCGACGATCGAGAACAAGGCGACGGGGCGCTATCGCAGCACCTTCGATGTCCATCTGACACAAAAAGGGACCTGGCGGATCGCTTCGGCGGTCGACGGCGTGATGGGCAGCTATGAGCTCAACGGCAAGACCGAGCGCCTGCCGCGCGGGACGACCACCGCGAATCTCGCCGAGCGCATTCCCGCTGGCGCGACCAATGTGAAAACGGCCGAATCGAACAACCGCAACGAGGTTTTCGTTACAGTGGGCGAGCCGACGACGACCTTGTTCAAGCCGACAGGGAAGGGGATCGAGCTGGTTCCCGTAACGCATCCGAACGACCTAATTGCGGGCGAGGCCGCGACCTTCCAGTTCCTGCTCGACGGCAAGCCCGCAGCGGGCCTGCCGGTCACGGTGATCCCCGGCGGCATTCGTTATCGCGACCAGTTGGGCCAGATGGACCTCAAGACCGGCGCGGACGGCAAGGTCGAGATCAACTGGGCAGAACCCGGCATGTACTGGCTGAACGTTACGACGCCGCAGGCCGAGCGCGAAGAGGGTGCCGCGGCGCCCGCGGCGCCGCAGCGCCGCGCGAGTTATGTCACGACGCTGGAAGTGCTGGCGCCCTGACCGACCGCGTCCTGATCCCCCGCGCGTTGACGCCCGCGGCTTTCGCCGGGCGCGGCGCGGGGGCGGCTATCGAAAGCTTCTCCGGGACCAGCATGGGGACGAGTTGGTCGCTGCAAGCGGTGTTGCCCCCCGCGGCGACCGCGCACGGCGTCCAGGCGGCGCTCGACATCGTCGTCGAGCAGATGAGCCAGTGGGAGGCCGAGTCCGACCTCTCGCGCTTCAATCGCGTCGAACCGGGTCTTTGGCACGCGGTGCCCGGCGAACTGGCGCATGTCGTCGAGGCGGCGCTGGCGATCGCACGTGCGAGCGATGGCGCCTTCGATGCCGGGCTTGGCCGCCTGACCGATGCCTGGGGTTTCGGTGGCGCCGGCCCGGTTGGGAATATCCCCAACGTAGCCGGCGCTGCGACGGGCCGGACTATCGATTTCGATCCGGCGACGCAAAGCATCCGGCGAAGCGCAGGCGCGGCGCTCGATCTGTCCGGCATCGCCAAAGGCTACGGCGTCGATCTGGCGGCCGAATGGCTGCTCGACACCGGCGTGCGGCACTTCCTGCTTGAAGTCGGGGGCGAATTGCGCGGCGAGGGGGTCCGCCCCGATGGCCAGCCGTGGTGGGTCGACGTCGAGATGCCGCCGACATCGTCGCTGCCCTCATGGCGCATCGCGCTGCACGACCTGTCGGTCGCGACGTCGGGAAATTACCGGCGCGGCTTTGACGTCGCCGGACGGCGCTATTCGCACAGCTTCGACCCGAAGACCGGCCGCCCGATCGTCAGCAACGTCGCGTCGGTCACCGTGCTTCACCGCGAGTGCATGATGGCCGATGGCTGGGCGACCGCGCTGACCGTGCTTGGTCCCGAGGCCGGCATCGCGCTGGCCGATGCGCAATGTCTTGCAGCCTGCGTGCTCGCGGGCGACCGCGAATATATCTCGCGTGCGTGGCGCGATATGCTCGGCTAGCTATCGGCCCAGAGGCGGAGCAGATTGTGATACACGCCGGTGAGTTCGATCACCGAGCGGTCCTTGCCGCCCAGTTCGCCCGTAAGGCGCTGCACCGCCCGGTCGAGGTCGAACAGGGTGCGTCGTTCCTCGGCATTGCGTACCATCGACTGAAGCCAGAAGAAGGAGGCGACGCGGTGGCCGCGCGTGATCGGGGTGACGCGGTGCAGGCTCGACGACGGATAGACGACAGCGTGTCCTGCGGGCAGCTTGACGCGCTGGACGCCATAATGGTCCTCGACGAGCAATTCGCCGCCGTCGTAATTTTCGGGCGCTTCGAGAAACACCGTAATCGACAGGTCGCTGCGCATCCGGAATTCGCTGCCGCGCTTGATGCGGATCGCATTGTCGACATGCGTATCGAATTCCTGTCCCGCACCATAGCGATTGAACAGCGGCGGATAGATACGCAGCGGCAGCGCCGAGGCGAAGAATAGCGGCGAGCGGCCGAGGGCCTCGAGGATCAAGCGGCCCGCCTGTTTGGCGGCGTCGCTGTCTTCGGGGAGCTGCTCGTTGTTCTTCGCGAGTGCTGCCTGATGGCCGGAGGTGGCATTGCCATCGATCCATTCGGCGGCATCGATGATCGCGCGGATTTCCGCGAGTTCTGCGGGCGACAACAGATCGGGAACGGCTATCAACATGGGCGGAATATCCCCTCGGCGATACCGGTCGGCGCTGCCACAGCTTTGGCCCGCGATCAATGCCGGGAGCGGGGCAAAGCCCGCTCCCGGACGGGATCAATATTGATACGACAGCGAGAAGATCGCCGCGCGCGCGTCACCCGGGGTCGCCCAGCCGTTGTTGCGGACGCGGGTGTAGTACAGTTCGTCGGTGAAATTCTTCACATTGACCTGTGCCTTCAGCTTGTCGGTGAAGCTGTAGGCGACATAGGCGCTGTGGACGAGATAATCGTTCGACCGGAAGACCGTCGGCGCGGCGAAGGTCGGCAGGTTCAGCGCGAAACTGCCCTGATAGGTCATGCTGTAACCGAGCGTGAGGCCGAAGGGGAATTCATAGGTGGTGAACAGGCTGCCCGAATGCTTCGGGGTCTGCTGGAACTCCGCTCCCTTGGCCGGGTCGGGCAGGCCCACCGCGACTGACCGGAGCAGTTCGCTGTCCAGATAGGTATAGTTTGCCGTAATCGACCATTGGGGAGTGATCTTGCCGATGACGCTCAGCGCGATGCCGTCGACGCGGGATTTGCCGTCGAGGACCTGGTCTGGCGTCGTGATCGGATCGGCCGACTGCACCTTATACTGGTTGCGTTCGTTGCGGAACGCCGATGCTGCGAGCAGCAGCTTGCCGCCTGCGACTTCAGCCTTGGCACCCACTTCGAAATTGCGCGCGCTTTCCGGATCGACATTACATGTCGCGACTGTGCAGGCGCCGTTGACCGCGCTGATCGACGGCGTTTTCGAATTGCCATAGGCTGCATAGAGCGTGACCGCTTCGACCGGCTTGTAGACGAGGCCGATACGATAGGAGAAAAGATCCGCCGAGTTGCGCAGAACCGGGCCGGTGACAAGCGCGCCCTGCGGCGTGGTCAGCGTCGCCGCGGCGCCGGTGTCGGTCCGATAATTGCCGCTGTTATGTTCCCAGCGCAGGCCGCCGTTGATCTCGAACTTCCCGATCTTCATCGCGTCGAACAGATAGACGGCGTAATTGTTGACCTCGCCGCGCTGCCGCCCGCTTTCGAAGAAGTTGACGGGTCCGGTGTAGACGTTGCTGCCATAGACGCGGCCGGGGCCGGCGGGGCCGGGTACGATCTCGTTCGGGTTGCCGAAGTTGATCAGCGGGAAGGCGGCATTGGCCACCGTGCCGTCGGCGTTGCGATAGATATTGCCGGTCGAGAGGAAATATTTCTCCCAGCTCGCCGAGGCGCCGGCGACCAGCGTGTGTTCGATCGCGCCGGTGTTGAACACCGCGCGCAGGTCGAGCTGGTTGTACATGATCTCGTTCGTCGAATCGCGCAGGTTCCCGCGTGGTCCGCCGATCAGGTAATAGCCGACGGGAACGTTGACGCTGCCGATACCGGTCACATTGACCGTGCAGCTGCCGCCCGTCGGCGTCAGGCCGTTCGCGAGACAGTAGGTGCCCTGCGGCGGACCGACGACGGTCAATTGCGAAACCTGCTGCCAGCGCGACAGGTTGCGGATCGATACCTGGTCGCCGAGTTCATGCTCGAAGGGCAGCGTCGCCTGGTCGACGGTGATGTCCTGCTTGTCGATGTTGCGATAACCGAAATAATCGCTGCGATTGACGCCGGGGAGCATGCCGCCGGCGATCGCGTAATAGGGCACGCCGTACTGCGGGATATTATCGTCTTCCTGATGCAGATATTGCAGCGTCAGGCTGGTCGGGCCGCCAATTCCCAGCGTGACCGATGGGGCGATGCCCCAGCGCTCGTATTTTTCGACGTCGCGGCCGGGGACATCATTCTTGTGCACCATCGCGTTGAGGCGGAAGGCGATGAAGTCGCTGGCGCGGACGTTGGCGTCGATCGCGCCGCGGTAATAATTGTCGGTGCCGATGCCGCCGGTCGCGATGATGCGCGTTTCGTTCAGCGGGCGCTTAGTGACGATATTGATCGAACCGCCGACCGATCCCGACCCGCCATAGACCGAGTTGGCGCCGTTGACGATTTCGAGCTGTTCCATGTTGAAATTGTCGGAGCGGTTATAGGCGCCGCTGTCGCGTACGCCGTCCTGCGTGATGTCGCTGCCCGCCGAATAGCCGCGCAGCGTGATCGAGTCGGCCGGGGGCGACCCGCCTTCGGCGGCGCCGAAGGTGATGCCGGGGACGGTCGAGAGCATGTCGCGCAGCGTCAGCAGATTCTGCTGCTCGATCGTCTCGCCGGTGATGACGGTCACCGTCTGCGGCGTGTCGCGCACCGAACGGGTCGACTTCGGCGATTCCTGCTGGGTCTGGTAATGCTGGCCGGTGACGATGATCTGCTCGCGCTCGTCGCGGCGATTCTGTTCGGTTTGCTGGTCCGAAGACGCATCGGCACCTGCGTCGGCCGCCATCGCGGGCGCGCTGATCAAGCTGCCTACGCACGACATGGCGAGAAATGTGGCAGACGACGGCTTTTTCACGGCTTTACCCCCTGTTTTGAGTTCATCTCGGGGGCGCCGCTATTGCGAATTGATTGCAGAGTCAATCTCTATTGAGAATTATTCGCATCAATGTCGCAATAGCTGCTGAATGTGCGCGATGATCGACAAAATGCCTACCGCCGCCGCTCGAGCCACCAGCTTTGCCGCCAGCCATATTGGCTCGCGATATTGTCGCCTGCGGCATTGGTTGCGGGTTTGAAGCGGAAACGCTCCTCGATCAGGCGGCATGTGGTTTCGTCGAGCGAAGCATCGCCGCTCGACCGCGTCACCCGGCACCCGCTGACGCGCCCGCTCGCCTCGATGGTAAAGCGGACCTCGACTTCGCCGCCGGCCTTCGCGCGGCTCGCTTCGCGCGGATAGTCGCGATCGCGGATCGTGCCGCTGCGCCAGACCGCCCTGGTTCCACCGCCTGTCCCGTTTCCCGCGCCGCCCGCCCCGGTGCCGTCGCCATGGCCGCCGGCGCCCGATCCGGGGCCGGGCGTCTGCGTCGCACCGGCCGACGCATCGTTCCCGATACCGGGGCGCGGTGCCGCCGTGACGGGTGGAACGATCGGAGCAAGCTTTGGCGGAGGGGCCGCGACCGCCGTGGCCCTGGCCCGTTTGTTGGCGGCCGATGCCTTGCCGCTGGCCCTTTCGCTTGCGGTTTTTGCCGGGACGACGTTCTCGCGCGGCGGCGGTGCCGGGATAGCGATGGCGGTGATCGCCTCGCTGGCCTTGCGGACGACGTCGAGATCGAGGCCGCTGGCAAGGCCCAGCCCGACCGCAATCGCGGCGACAAGCGCGGCACTACCGGAGACAACATGCTGCCGCTTTGAAATTTGCCCGGTATAGGCCATCGCGCCGCCTCTTATCGCGCGTCGTCGCGCGCAACCGGCCGCCTGCTTAGAGGAAATCGTCTAGCGTGGACATGAACCGGTCGAACTGGTCGTGGTGCAGCCAGTGGCCGGCATTTTCGAATTCGATCACCTTCGCCGTGTTGAAATACCGAAGCCGGCCGTCACCCTCGGGGTTCGAGGCCCAGCTGTTCGCGCCGTAAAGAAGCAGGGTGGGGCAGGTGATCGCACCCCACAGCGCGGCAATATCGTCCTGCGGCATGTCGAACGCGGGCCACACGTTGAGGTAATTGTCAAACTTCCAGCTCCACGTACCGTCCTCGTTGCGGCTGATGCCATGGATGGTCAAATGGCGCGCCTGTACTTCGGTCAGATAGGCGTTCTCGCCCATCATGCGTCCGAGTGCGTCTTCGAGCGTCGCATAGCGGCGCGGGGTGCGCCCGGCGGCCTGGCGCTTGTCGTCGATCCATTTGCGGAAGCGTTCGGCATAGCCTGCCTTCGCGCGCTCGGCGATGACCTTGGGCGAGGGGCCGAGCCCCTCGATCGCGACAAGCTTGCGCACATTTTCTGGATAGAGGCCGGTATAGCGGAGTGCGATATTGCCCCCCATCGAATGCGCGACGATCGACAGCGGGCCGAGGTCGAGCTGGTGGATGAGCTGCGCGAGGTCATAGACAAATGTGTCCATGGCGTAATTGCCATCGGGCGACCAGGCGCTGTCGCCATGACCGCGCAGGTCGGGCGCGATGATGTGATAGCGGCTTTGCAGCTTTTCGGCGACCCAGTCCCAGTTGCGGCAATGGTCGCGGCCGCCATGGACGAGCAGCAGCGGTGGCGCGCCGCGATTGCCCCAGTCGACATAATGCAGCTTCAGCCGCTGCGAGATGAAACTGTTCGAGGTGGGGCCGGCACTTGCCATCGGTTCGTCCTTGCTGTCTGTTCCAGTTTCAAAAGGCGACTGGTTGCGATCCGTCAACCCCGCATCGGCGCCTTCGAGGTTCAGAGATACGACAGGGAGAGGGAAGCATGACGACATTCCGGGACAATCTGCTCGCGGGCAAGACGGCGTTCGTTGCTGGCGGGACGAGCGGTATCAACCTCGGCATCGCCAAGCGTTTTGCCGAGCTCGGTGCAAAGGTCGCGGTCGCGGGGCGCGATCCGGACAAGGCGGCGCGCGCGGCGGCGGAGATCGGCAGCGGCGCGCTGGGCCTGTCGGGCGATGTCCGCGACTATGCGGTGATCCGCGGCGTGATGGAGCGGGTTGCGGGCGAGCTGGGCCCGATGGATATCGTGATTTCGGGGGCGGCCGGGAATTTCCTCGCGCCTGCGCTCGGCATGTCGGCGAACGCGTTTCGCACCGTGGTCGACATCGACCTCAATGGCACGTTCAACGTCTTTCGCGGCTGCCATGATTTGCTGAACCGCCCGGGCGCGTCGCTGATCGCGATCACCGCGGGCCAAGCGGTCAATGCATCGGCGCTGCAGGCGCATGCCTGCGCGGCGAAGGCGGGGATCAACCAGTTGATTCGCGTCCTCGCGCTCGAATGGGGTCCCGAGGTGCGCGTGAACGGGATATCGCCGGGGCCGATCGCGGACACCGAAGGGATGAAGCGTCTCGCGCCCGATGCGGAAACACGGCAGTCGCATTACGACCGGATCGCGATGAAGCGCTGGGGCAAGGTCGAAGAGGTGGCGGAATCAGCGGTGTTCCTGTGCTCGCCTGCCGCCGGCTATATCACGGGTACCATCCTCGATTGCGATGGGGGTAGCCAGATCGGCGATGCCTCGCGCGGCGATCTGGCGCGCGGGATGGCCTGAATACAGCCGGAAGCAGAAAGCAAAAACGCCGCCAACCCGTTCGGGTGGCGGCGTTTTTAATGGTGGGCGTGGCAAGGATTGAACTTGCGACCCCTGCGATGTCAACACAGTGCTCTACCACTGAGCTACACGCCCATCCCTTGGGGTGACGCGCCCCCTAATAGGCCGCGGGCGGCTTGGCAAGCCCTTCGCGTGCGTCCTTGTCGTTATTGTTGGCTCGACCGGTCGGCGCGGCCGAACAGATTGTCGACTTCGCGCACCAGATCCTTGAGGTGGAAGGGTTTCGAAAGCAGCTTCGCTTGGGGCACATTTTCCTCGGCCCGCAGCGATACGGCGGCAAAACCGGTGATGAACATGACCTGCGTCTGCGGCGCGACCTTTGCCGTATGCTGGGCGAGTTCAATCCCGTCCATTTCGGGCATGACGATATCGGACAAGAGCAGGTCGAACGTTCCCGAATCGATATAGGGGACGGCTTCGGTACCGCGATCGACCGCGGTGACATGGTAGCCGGCGCTGGTCAGCGCCCGCGCCAGATACTCGCGCATCACATCATCGTCTTCGGCCAGCAAGATACGAATCATTCTGAAATCTGTCCCCAGGTCCCGCGATGCGCCGGTTCCGGTCGGTGCACCCTCATCAAGAAATCGTCATAGCGTCAGAGATTTAACAAATTGACGCCGGGGTGCTGGATTCGTCCGGCTTTTTTTGCCACCCATCCGCCTATGTCGTCCCACACCATTCCGCTTGCTGCCATTGCTGTCAACCGGCCCGCGGTGAGCGGACCCGTGGTCGTGTCGGTGCCGCACGCCGGGCGCATCTATCCGCCCGGGATACTGGCGGCGGCACGGGTAGGCCGGCAGGATCTCGAGCGGCTGGAGGATAGCTGGTGCGATCTTGTGGCCGGCGGCGCCCGCGATGCGGGAGCTACGGTCGTCGAGGCACTATGGGCGCGTGCCGTTGCCGACTGCAATCGTGGCGAGGGACAGATGGCGCCGGGCGAAGTCGCCCTGCCGCTCCGAACGCAATTTTCGGCGCCGGGTCGCAAGGAGCGCGCCGGCCTTGGCGTGGTACCGACGCGACTTGCGGATTGTGGTCCGTTATGGAAGCGGCCGATCGACGCTGCTGCGCTGCACTGGCGGCTCGAATCCCTGCACCGGCCTTATCACGCGGCGCTGACTGACGAGCTGACCGCCGCGCGTGACCGGTTCGGCCATGCGATATTGATCGACCTTCATTCGATGCCGTCGATTCCCGCGGGGCAGCCCGGCCATGGCGCACGCATTGTGATCGGCGACCATTTCGGCGCTACGGCGGGCGAGTGGGTGGTCGATCTGGTGATGGCCGCCGCCGGGCGATTGAATGAGAGTGTGGCGCGCA